>MEHH01000047.1 GCA_001940755.1 Candidatus Heimdallarchaeota archaeon AB_125 | reverse complement strand
GAAATATATGGATTGCTTAAGTGCCTACTCAAGTCAGAATTTTGGTCACAATAACCCTAAGCTTGTAAAAGCTCTCAAGAAACAAGCAGATAAAGTAATTTTGACATCCAGAGCTTTTTGTAATGATGCCATGGGAAAAGCAGCAAAGAATTTATGCGAACTGACTGATTACGAAGTTTTTCTACCTATGAACACAGGTGCTGAGGCTGTAGAATCAGCATTGAAAATAGCAAGAAAGTGGGGATACGAAAAGAAGGGTGTTGACGAAAATAAAGCAGAGATTATTGTTTGTGAAAATAACTTTCACGGGAGAACAATCACAATAGTTGGTTTTTCAACTGATCCAGATGCATCTGAAGGTTTTGGGCCAAAAACCCCAGGATTCAAGGTAATTCCTTATGGCGATGTGAACGCCTTTGAAAAAGCAATTACTAAAAACACAGTAGCATTTCTATTCGAACCAATTCAAGGAGAAGCAGGAGTTTTAATTCCTCCAGAAGGATATTTGAAAGAAGTAACAGCAATTTGTAAGAAAAACAATATTCTAGCTATAGCAGATGAAATCCAAACTGGTTTCTATAGAACAGGAGCACTTTTTGCTTCTGATCATGAAGCAATTAAACCTGATATGACTCTAGTTGCTAAAGCGGTTGGTGGAGGTGTTTTTCCAGTATCTGGAGTTTTATCAAATTGGGAAGTAATGGATGTACTAACACCTGGAACTCATGGTTCTACTTGGGGTGGAAATAGCTTAGGAATGGCAGTTCTAGGTGCAGTCTGCGATTTAGTTAGAGAAGTTGATTTTGCAGAAATAGCAACAGAATTAGGTAAATTCTTTGTAGATGGTTTGAAGAGAATTCAGGAAAAATACCCAAAGAAAATTAAAGAAGTTAGAGGGAAAGGATTACTTGTTGCTATAGAGTTATTTGATAAAGCAAGACCTTATACTGAAGCGATGAAAAGCCATAATCCTGTTGGACTTCTTGCAAAAGAAACTCACGAATTTTCTATAAGATTTGCCCCTCCTTTAGTTATTACAAAAACTGAGTTATCTTGGGCTTTAAAAGTAATCGAGAAAGTATTCGATGAAGTAAATTAACACTTCATCATTCATTTTTATCATCAAAGTAGAAATCTGCTTCCGAATAGTCGTAATCATTCTTTTTTAAGATTTGATAAGCTCTTTCTATTGAAGTTGTGAAGATTTTTCTATTAGGTTCTTTGTATATCCTGACCTGATATATGGATTTGTTTATTGAAATAATCTCACCATTCTTGTGAAGCAGAACTACTTCTTTCTCAGTCTGCTCATTTGATGGCAGAATCTGGTGACTATGCATAATATGAAGTCTAGTCTAGAATATTTAAACCCAGAAAGGAAAATACTGAAGTTTAGTTTCAGTTAGGTTAAGGAAAAAAATAAGAAAATAGAGAGATCTCATATCAAGATCGCAATATCTTCAAACAGAATTATAAAGACAAGCGTCTGGAGTACAATAATCATAATACCTTCAAACGTGTCGAATCTTCCATCATGGATACACCGTTTCACAAACCAAAGTGTGCCAGCAATTGACCCTAGTTGTATCAATACAAATGGATGTAAAGTTATAGAAACAATAATTCCAATAATACCAAAGATAAGTAATGCAGATTGCAATATACCACCCATTGCATTTCCAATACCAACTTCTATTTCATCTCTTGCAGCTGAAAGAATGGCAATACTGTGCTCAGGTATAGCACCAGCAGCTCCTAAGATTAAAGCTGCAGTTATAGGACCTTTAGAAGTTGCAAAGAAAGGAACAGTACCTAGTAGATGTTGAACATTTTCTGTAAGTGTATGTCCTCCAAAGTATATGCCTACAAATCCCATAGCTAAAAGAAGAAGTGTCAAAGGTTTGGAGAGAAGTTCCTGATCATGAGATGATTTCTCCTTGTGTTCTCCATCTGTTTTTACCTTATCATCTTCAATAGTATCTTTATTTTCTTCAAGATGCTTAGCCATTTTGTTAGTATTATTCTTTACTAGAATTAAGTAAACAAGATAGATTACATAGCTTGCTGCAAGCATAGCTGCAACAGGTATAGTTAGTTGTGCCATATCTAAATCATCTTTACCAAAATAAGCATACTGAACAAATCCAAATAGAACAGTCATTAATAAAGCGACAATTGCCCATCTGATAATTGGTGATTCCCTTTTTTCAAGATCATCAGGGACATCTATGCTCCCACGTTTCTTTATAGTAGCAATTAGTATAGCAATTCCTAAAATCAAGGTGTTAAATCCAGCTGCTGACAATACAGTAACAACTGCAATAAGTTGATTAGTTGCTTTGTCACCTACTTTAGAAGTTAACAACATTATAGCGATAACAGCTTCTGGTAAGTTAGATGCTAAACTTGATAGAATTCCAGCAACATAATCTGATAATCCTACATATTTTGATCCACTATCTAATCCTGTAACAGCCCATTCTGAAGGCCTAAAAGCTAACCATCCTCCAACAACGAATCCTGAGATTGAAAACCATAATGGAGGATGACCATGATAAATAGTATTTGCTAAAACAAAATAAGTAATAATAACAGCTAAGGCAATACATGCTTCATAAATTGTTATATGAAAAGTATGTCTGAATTTCTTGAGAAAACTCATAGTCAAAAATATTCTCGAGTAATATATAAATTGTTGGGAACTTAATTTGAATAGTACTATTCCTCTTTTTCGATTTCTTCATCTAATGATGAAACAACTTCAATATCCTCAATTGAATCAATCTCTGATCTTAGAATTTTCCTCACTTCTTCAGTTTCTAGATAGCTTTCGGATATTTTCTGTGTAATTTCCTCTATTTTCTTTGCTTCCTCAATTATTACAGATGAATGCATTGTTTCGGAAAGTTCAGCATAACCCATGACACTCATTAATGGATTTCTAATTCTGTCAACTAATTCAGCAAAATCTTCAATGTTCTGTGCAATTTGATCATATGCTTGCTTTCTTAGTTCCCTATTTCGTTTTCTTTCAGTAATATCTCGTGCTGTAACTAGAACTGTTAATTCCTCTTGAAGAGTAAATGGAGTTGCGGTAATTTCTACTGGGAAAACAGTTCCATCTTTACGAATAAATTCTCTTTCAAATCTAACAATATATTTTTCCATGATTTCAGAGAAATAATCAGCAATTTCTTCCTGAGTTAAGTCTTTTACGAGATCAAGAAGACTCAAACCCACTATATCCTCTCTTGTGTATTTTGTCATTTCCAAAGTTGGATCATTTGCTTCAACAATTGTACCTATAGTTCCGTCTCTTGGGATGCTTAAGATTGCTATTATATCATTTGCTTCATGGAAGAGTTTTCGATATCTTTCCTCACTTTCCATCAATTCTCTTTCTGCATCTTTCCTTTCAGTAATATCTCTCGCTACAGATAGAACTACTCTTACACCTCTTAACTCAAATACATGAGAACTGATTTCTGTAGGTATTCTTGTTCCATCCTTTGTTAATAATGTGTTCTCAAAGGTTACCATTCCTTCTTTAAGGATTCTTTGAATGTTTGCTGTGAGTACTTCCCTATCTTCAGGAGCAGTAATCTGAGAGGATTTGAGTTTTAGAAGCTCATCTCTTTCATATCCCAAAAGAGTGCAAGCAACATCATTTACTTCTATGCATGGGGTTGTGCTAGTAAACTCATCATTGGGATGTGTAAGGAAGATCGCATCATTTGTATTATTGAATATTTGCCTATACTGTTCTTCTCGTTCAATAAGTTCTTTTTCAGCTTCCTTCCTGTCAGTAATATCTCTTACTATCCCTTGAATGACCTGTACTCCTCCAATTTCAAACATACTTGAAGAAACATCAGCAGGGAAGATGGAGCCATCTTTTCTTCGGAATTTTGTTTCGAAGTTAACTGAGCCTTTCTCTTCAACTGTTTCAAAAGCTTCTCTAGATATTTCTTGCTCTGTTATGGGATGTAATTGCATTATCGTTAATTGAAGAAATTCTGTTTTTGAATAACCTAACATCTCTTTAACACGTAAATTGACATCTATGATATTCCCCCTAAGATCATGTAATAAAATACCATCATTTGATTGATCAAAGGTTTGTCTGAATTTTTCTTCACTTTCTTTAAGTGCTGTTTCAGCCTTTTTCCTTTCTTCAATATCACCGATGACAGCCATTATAGCTGAAGGTTTTCCATCTTCATCTGTAATCAGGGAAGCACTTATCTCGATAGGGAATCTGCTTCCATCTTTTTTTAGTGACATAAATTGAGTATTTTGTAATCTTCCTTCTGATAAAATAAGTTTTAATTTGTTGTTTACTGTTTCTAAATCCTCTCTAGCTATAAAGTCTACAGTTGTTAAACCGATCATATCTTCAATTTCATCATATTCATACATACTTGCTGTTTGATTATTAGCAAAAGAAATTCTACCTTCTAAATCGATTAGAATAATTGCATCTGGGGATGTTTCAATTAAGGTTCTATATCTTTCCTCACTTTTCTTAATGGAAAGCTCAGCTATCTGTCTTTCTGTTATATCTCTTGCAATCGAAAGTAGTACTTGTTCATCTCTCATTGTAAAGAGATGAGAACTGAACTCTACAGGTCTTATATCTCCTACACTATTTTCAATAGAAGTTTCAAAAGTCTTTGTCCCTGATTGGAAAATATCTTCGCTGATTTCTAATGAAAATTTCAAGTCAAAGTAACCATTGCTTTCACCTTTTACAAATTCTAAAATTTCCTCTCGAGTGAGTCCTAGCCACTGACATGCTGTTTCATTTATTTCTAATAAATCTCCAATTTCATTGTGTTCATTGATCTTATGAATGAAGATAGCATCCTTTGCGTTTTGGAAAATCTGTCTAAATTTCTCTTCACTTTCTTTAAGAGCTTCCTCAGCCTTCTTTCTTTCTGTAATATCTATCTCTACTCCAATAAAGCCAAGAACACTTCCTTCCTTATCCTTTATAGAAGCGGCGTGAAATTCTCCTGGAATAGTTGTTCCATCCTTTCGCAGAATAGAATATTCTATATCATGGATAAATCCATCTTCGATAGTTTTCATTTGAACATGCTGAGCTGTAAAAGAATCTTCATAGGATATAAGCTCATAAGTGTTCTTACCCAGTAATTGATCTTCACTCTCATAACCATGGAGTATAGCAGCCCTTTCATTAACAAATGTTATATTGCCAGATGAATCGGAACGAACTATTGCAGCAGGAATTGTTTCAACTAATTTCCTGTATTTCTCCTCACTTTCCATCAAATCTCTTTGGGCTTTTTTCCTCTCTGTTATGTCTCTGGCCATCGATAAAATAACTTTTTGAGATTGCAATTCAAATATGAGAGAATTAATTTCTACTGGTATACGCTTTCTATCATTTGTAAATAAAATAGTCTCAAATGTTGCATGACCCTTCTCTATAATTTTGTGTGTATATGTAGAATTGAATTCTTTCTCTTCTGGAGCTGTAATATCTACTGAGTACATATTTTGTAATTCTTCTTTAGTGAACCCTAGCCATCTTAAAGCTATATCATTTACTTCTATGAATTTACTTACTGAATTGTTTTCATCAAGATAGGTTAGAAATATAGCATCACTAGTATTGTTAAAAATTTGTCTAAATCTTTCCTCACTTCTTGTTAATTGTTCTTCAGCTTTTTTCTTTTCACGTAAATCTCTTGCAGTTGTCAGTAAAAATCGTTCTTCATTCATCAAGAACATATTAGAATTATATTCAACAGGGATACTACTTCCATCTTTGTGAAAAATGTTTCCTTCAAAATTAACTTTGTTATGTTTAAGAAGAGCTTTACCAAAATCTGAATCTCCAACAGTTCCTTCTGGGCTTTTGAGATCTAAAGGAGTCATATCAAGCAATTCTTCTCTAGAGTAACCAGTCCATTGACATGCAATTTCGTTCACTTCAATGTATTTGCCCATTCTATTTCCTGGAGTAAGAGGTAACATGAAAATAGCTTCATCAACATTTTGGAAAATCTGCCTGAATTTTTCCTCACTTTCAATTAACTCTTCTTGGTCTCTTTTTCTCTCTGTAATGTCTCTCAATACAGTTAAGGTAACTAAATCTTCACCAAGAGGGAATAAATGAGAGTTGATTTCTACAATAAGTTCACGACCATCCTTTGTCTTATGTACTCTTTCAAAGGTAAGTTCTTTCATTTCCATTAGTTCCTGAACAAATTCAGGACTTTCGTTCTCTCCTGAAACATTGAAGTCCTCAGGTTTCATTTTCATGAATTCTTCTCGTGAGTATCCATACCTTTCTACTGCAACTAAGTTAGCTTCAACTATTTCTTCAAAAGTTCCATCTACACTTCTTTTTACAACAAAAATAGCATCATTTGCATTATCAAAAATCTGTTTGAATCTCTCTTCGCTTTCTTGAAGTTCTTTGGATGTTTGCTTAGTTTCTGTAATGTCACTTGCTAATTCTGCAACTCCAAGCAAATTACCATCATCACCATATACAGGGTAACCTCTAACAAACCAAATTTTGTTATCAGGAGTATTAACCTCAGCAATGTGTTCTTCTCCTGTATCCCTTGCTTTGATAACAGGACAGTTTTCACAAGGTTGATCTTTTTGGTACCACAAATTATAGCATACCTCTCCAATGATTTCTTCAGGAGATTGTCCCAATAAGTCGCTAGCAATTTTATTCGACCAAATGATTTTCATATCAGTATCATAGAAAATAATATGCTCAGTTAGATAATCTAAGAATTTGGATTTCTTAAATTCAGAAGCTACAACTTTAACTTCTTTTTGCTTCTCTTTAGTGATATCATCCATCATTACTAGAAACTTGTTTAGTTTATCTCCATCTAGAATTGGAAAGAAGCGATTACGAACGAACTTACGAGTCCCATTCTTAGTTGAAATCCAAAAATCAATTTCCTTTGCATAAGTTCCTACTCTTTCATTTTCTGATTTGATTTTTTGTAATCTGTTCTTCTCTTCTTTAGCTGCAAAGAAAACACAATTCTTTCCTTGTATATCATCTAATGAATATCCTATTATCTCTAATAACTGATTGTTAGCATATTCAATCTTATAATTACTAATTACATATACTCCTGTATCGATTTTATCGAATATCTCCCCTAAATCTTCTTCTGCCATCTGATTCACTCGAATAGATATTTTTACCCCAGATTGAGAATCAAACTACTGATATGGATGAATTCTCTGGTAAACTTAATAAAATAATTTTAATAAGGTTGTGTTGGTTCTAGTCGGATTTTAAACGGATATTTTTATCTAAAATGCTCTTTTGTTGTCTCTAGTAAAAATATATAGGTTTTCTACATGCAAGAGAATAGATAATTTATGTCCTACTGTAAATTTCTTCTTGGTTTTAGTTACAAAAATTAAAGTTTCTCCATTAAAATCTAAAGTTAAAACCTGTTGATCAAGGATTTTTTCCGAATCAACAACTGAGCAATCTATTACAATTTGATTTTCATCAATGGTTTTATCAGGATCTACTTCTCTAATTGATTCTGCTCTAAATCCAATTTCTCCTTCAGCAATCTCTATCTTTGATAGCTCTTTTTGAATCTTTTTCGGAAGAGTTATTTCTTTATCAAGAGTAAGAGACAAGGTATTCTTTGAGGATTTGAATTGAAGAAAGTTCATTGGATAATTGCCTATAAACTGTGCTACAAATTTCTGGTTTGGATTATCATAAAGATCTTCTGGGGAACCCATTTGTGTAATCTCTCCTTCATTTAACAAAATGATATTATCTCCCAGACTAAGGGCTTCCGCTTGATCATGAGTTACATAGACCATAGTTGTTTTTACAATGCCGTGAAGTTTTCTTATCCAGGTTCTCATCTCATATCTTAATCTAGCATCAATGTTACTCAAAGGTTCATCGAAGAGAAACACTACAGGTTTTCTAATAACTTCCCTTCCAATAGCTACTCTCTGTTGTTCTCCTCCACTAAGTTGTGAAGGATACTTATTCCTATGATCTTCTAGTTTAAATAATTCTAGAGTTTCATCAACTTTAGTTTGAACATCAGAAGGGGTGAAAATTCTTCTTCTAAATAGATTACCTTCTTTTTGACTCTCCAATGAAAAACCTAAGTTCTCTTCCACTGTCATATGTGGAAAAAGAGGAAAGTTCTGGAAAACCATAGCTATATTTCGCTTATTTGCAGGAATATCTGTAATATTATTTTCATTAAAGAAAACCTTTCCATCCGAAGGATAAAGTAATCCTGCTAGAATCCTTAATAATGTTGTTTTTCCACTTCCTGAAGGACCAAGGATAACAGTAAAACTTCCATCTGGAATCGTTAGATTAATATCATTAAGAGCTATCTTTTTTCCATAAATCTTTGTGAGATTTTTTGTTTCAATTTTCATTTCTTACATCTCTTACATTAACTGAACTATCAATTCCTCTGAGCAAATAGTTTCTGAGAAGAACAAAAACTAACAGTAAAGGAATTGTAACTAATATTGATGCAGCAGCAAACAAACCCCATTCTGGTGTGCCTGATTCAATCGATCCTAAAAATGTATATAGCTTTATTGGAAGTGTGTATTTTTCTGATGATTGTAATAGTACAAAAGCCATCAAGAAACCATTCCAAGTGCTAAGGAAATTAAGTATGAAAGTTATAGCCAAAGCTGGACCTGCTAGAGGTAAGATTATTTTCCGCAGTGTTCTGAATCTTGAATTCCCCATGATTAATGCAGATTCATCTAGTTCCTTTGGAATGGAATCAATATATCCTTTAATTATCCATAAAGCTAATGGGATCGTGTGCGTGCTGTAAGCTAAAATTGTACCTATATACGTATCAATCAAACCTAAATTAAACATAATTAAATAGAACGGAATAAGCGTAAGAATTCCTGTGAACATCTTCAAAGTAAAAACACCAACCATCATTTCTTTTCTTGCTTTGACTTTATATCTTGAAAATCCATAAGCAGCAAGAGCCGTTAATATAACACAAATACTTGCAGATCCCAATGCAATAAGTAATGAATTTGCGAAATTCAAATGTATACTTTCTTGAGTAAACAGCTCTTTAAAATTATCAAGAGTTGGATTAGAGGGGAAAAAGGAGGTAGGGACTGAACTATTACCATCAGAAAAAGCTATCCAAGTAATATTCCAAAGAGGAATCAGAGCTACTAGTGTAACTAATAATAAGAAGAAAATACTGTTACTGGGACTAGTAGTGATATTATGCATTCGTAGAAGAAACTTATTCTGTTTTAAATTGTACTGAGAATGTATCCTAATATAATTTAAAATAAACACAAATGATAAGATACTAAATACTATAATCCAACCTGTTTGGTTCCAATTAAAGATTATACCTATCCATAGAACTGGTTGTAGGATAATAGATGATCTAACGAGAATGTTAGATAAAGAACAACATATTAAGTAAGAACCAAATAGTGCAAATATCGTCCAAGAGAGCCAATCATTTAGATTTAGAACTATATTTGTTACCAAAATTGTTACTACTTGAATCGATATTATTCCATGAATTGAACTCAGTTTTACAATTTTTGAATCTAGTTTTTGAAGAAGATTAACGAATTTTATTCTAACTTGTTTCAACGAAATTAGTAGATTCTTAATTGGTTTAAACTCTACTTCTTCAGATTGTTGTTTTTTAAAATTTGTAATTAGGAAGAATTCCAGAACAATAATAAAGATATTCCAATTGAAAGCAAACCACATCTGATAGAAGAAGAATTGAGATAATGATAAAATTAGGTCTATGATTAAAATCAATCTAATCAATTTGATTGATACTTTCTTCTTTGAAAATAATAGTAACAAAGTTATAAGATAAAATCCTGCAAGAACATAACCAAGTGCATTATTCCAATAAATTCCAAAGTATCTAAAGTCAGTAATAGCTGCCGTTAGATATCCAACTGATTGAAGAAGGAAAAGGATTGGTAGTATGTACCTATTTCTAGAGGTTTTCTTCTGTTCAACTGGTATGAAAGAACTCCTTGTACCCTTGGACATTTTCAACCAGACGAGTACAAAAAATAACGTGAGAAGACTCATGATAGTAGAGTAAGCGGCAGCTATTCCAATCTCTCTTTGTTGATAAAACATGTAGAACGTAAACGTACTGAATAGATCCGTTGCACCTATAATTCCAGCTTCGCTGGATCCGTAAGAAAGGAGTGGATACCCATTCGTTAGTAAGAATGCTACGTTAAAACTTCCAAATGTTTTGATAATTTCTAATATTATTGCTGGGAGAATAATAGGCTTGATAAGAGGTATTATGATTCTTCTTATTTTAGACGATTCTCTAATCTGATCAACATCCGCAACATCATTTAGTTGTCTAGGAATACTGCTTAATCCTCCAAGAAATAAAGTAGTTATCAAAGGTATTGAATCCCATACCTCTACAAAACATGCTAAGAACAAAGCAACATATGGTTGGGAAAGGAGATTTACATTAGTCCCAAACAATGTATTGAAGAATGAAACTCCACCCGTTCCATGGAAAAAAGTTCTCCAGGATAGAATTTTGATGTAAGAAGGAATCGCCCATGGTATGTACAAAAATAGATACCATAATTTCTTTCTTTTTACCTTGTATTGAATGATATAAGCTAGTATGAAACCTAGTACAATTTTAGCTACAATAATTAATGTACTCCAAACTAGAGTTGTAGTAAAAGCTATTGGAAGCTGAGGATTTTCAGTAATATGAGCATAATTATTGAAAGCATTAAATACAGGTTGTTCTCCCCTTTTCAGATTATAAGAAGTAAAAGAGAGAAAGATACCATATAGGATAGGATAAACTTCGAGCAATACCAATGCAAGCAATGCAGGAAAAATGAAAACATATGCAGCCTTATTGAAAGGAACATCCTTCTTAGCTAAAAAGATGAAAGCTGCAATAAATAAGATGACAATAACTAATAGTGAAAGAGAAGTAGCAAGTTTCGAGTACTGCAACTGTTCTTCAATGCTTTGAAGTGTTTCTATTTCTTCTGAATTCCAGAAGAGCTCATCACTACTTTGTTGAATGAAATATGTGTTTGAAAATTCAACTAATGATGCATTAACAAGATAAATTGAGAAATGATACTTTTGGAATGGAAGAAGTCCTGTAATTCTCGCTTGAATGGAATCTGACTCATTACTTACTACATAGACTGTGTAATTAAGAGTCAATTTCTTTTGTGCTAGAAAATTAGAATCTGAAATAGTAAAATTAACTGGAGAGAAAAAATTTTCTTCATGTTCCAAAGTTTGATTTAGAAATATTACAGACCATGTATGATTAAACCCTGTCTCATTAGTGTAATCTATCCTAAAACTGTTAAAACTGGCATTATCTGGTATAGACCAATTTAGTAGAATGTATCTATCTTGAATATCTACTATCTCAGCTGAGCCTTCTTGAGCAAGAACAGTATTATTTGAGAAAGGTTGAGCAAAATAAAGTATTGCACAAAAAGATAATACCATTATTAAGCTGATTTTGAGGTTCTTTGATAGTAGTTTCTTTTTCACTTTACTCACCTATTTGCATTAATTCCTGCTTGTGCATCATCTAGAGAATTCTGTATGTCTTCATGGTTTAATAAGATGAACTGCAAAGCAGCTCTCATAAAATCGGAATAGTAAGAATAAATTGGATCTAATGGATAGTATTGACTATTTTCAATTTGCTTAATTTGAGTCAAAATCAAAGGTTCATTTTGAACTAAAGGAGAACTAATTGTCTCGATTAATGTAGGAATCTTATACTCATCTGATACTAACTCTTTTTGAACTTCATTTGATGTAAGATAAGAAATGACTTCATAGCAAATATCAGGATACAAAGTATCTTTTGAAATCCCCCAACCTTTGATTTCAGCCATTGGAGATATTCTTTCATTTGTACTAAAAATCTTAGGAAGAACCTGAACACCAAAATTTGTTCCTAAATCTAAAAGTGTTGGAATATACCATCCTCCATAGATTAACATTGCTCCTTTATTTGTTATGAAAGCTTGGGTTGCTGAATGACTCGTATCATCGTAACTTACACATCTTTCAACATACTTCAGATCATAAATGAATTCAATTGCATTTCTAGATGCAGTATCATTTACTACGATTGTATTGTTCTGATACAACTGTCCATGATCAAAACCATACTGAAAAGCTGGCCACATATATGGTGATAGTGTTCCCCAAACAAGGCCATATTCTTGGTTAATTGATCTATCTGTCATATTTACAGCTGCATCTATAAGCTCAACATCTGTCCAATTATCTTGAGGATAAAGTTGTGTTCCAGTTCTACCAGGGATTACATAAGGAATTATTTGAACATCAGGATAACTTTGGGCTACCGGTTGGACATATTCCCTCCTTATTTCTGTACCCTTTAATCTCATCGAGTGCTTCAGTGCAATCGGCTATTATCTTTTCGCACAGTTCGTACGGGGGGAGTGTCCTTGCCCTTGCCGTACG
>MEHH01000046.1 GCA_001940755.1 Candidatus Heimdallarchaeota archaeon AB_125 | reverse complement strand
TAAACAGAAATCGCATTGCGGAAGTCCATATTCTAATAGATTCAATGCATCTCCTCTGATAATATTTTTTCCATGTTTCAGGTTTTCTCTTATGTAATTGCATCTCAGTTCGTCATACTCAATTCCATAAGGAACCCTTCCCATTTCTTCCGCAACAAAAAGAGTAGTTCCCAAACCTGCAAAAATATCTAATATCAAATCTCCTTTCTTTGTGTATTCCTTTAGAAAATATTCCACAAGTGTTTCTGAAAACCTATTATCATCTCCTTTGAAACCCTCTGGTAATTTCCTCTTCTGGATTTTAGGTAATGATATGATAGTTTTCATCAGTTTCCACATTCGTTGTTAGACAAACTTTACCATATCTGATTTAGTAAGTATTACCTTTCTTCTTGTACCTGGAGCATTCATTAGGTGCCAAACAGAATACTGCTCCTCATAAGGGTATGTTGAAGATATAGCATCAACAGGTATGATTATTTCTAAACCTCTTGTTGCTGCACCTGTGGTAGTATGAAGCACTGCTCCATTTGCTGAAGTACCTACAATAATAACAGTTTTGATTCCATTGTCGATTAAAATTTGTTCTAATTCTGTGTCATGAAATTTATCGACGCTTGCTTTTATTATGGTTTCATCTTTTGTTGGAAAGATTTCTCTTCTAATATCGTTTTTTGATGCAGCACTTGTTAAACTATAAATTACAAGCATTCCGCTATTTCTTGCTTTGTCAAGTAATGTTTGAATATGATGTAATTTTTGAATACATCTGGGTCTTCTTTCTTGGTTACAATTATTATTCTGAATATCTAAGACAAGCAGAGCTGTTCCTTTAAGCTTTAACTGTACGCTTGTTAATTCTGGAGCATTTGGAGCTCTCACTCTATCCCATTCATCAATAATGGTTTGTTCAGAAGCCATAACTGTGAATTATTTTAACACTATAAAATTGTAACTGAATCATATGTGGTTACTCATTTTTGAATGACGTATTGAAAAATTTAAGTATCTCTATTTTTTATGTATGACAGCTCAGAAAAGGTGTAAATTTGAATAGCGATGAAACATCAGGAGAGAATGTAAATATATTTGACCTATCAACTAAAAATTCTATCTTTAGAGAGATAGCAATTTTGATCTATTTATCTCAAAGAAGAGCAGCTGAAAGGGAAATAGAAGTTACTACTACTCAACTAGCCAATTATTTCTCTATCTCACAGCAAACTGCATCACGATGCTTACAAGAGCTAGATAAGAAAGAGATAGTAAATTGGAAATCTACTCCAAAAGGTTCCTTGGTTCAACTCACTTCAACTGGAATCTCAATTCTTGAACAGCTCCGCTTTGAACTAGAAAAAGCACTTCATCCTGATTTATCCTTCATTACACTAAGAGGAAAAATTGTTACAGGTACTGGGCAAGGAAAATATTATATTTCGCGTCCTGATTACCTTAGTTCATTTAAATCTAAATTAGGTTTTACACCATTTCACGGGACATTAAACGTTAGAATAAATGTGGAAGATAAGAGTGGTCTAGATCTGATTAGAGGTTCTTGGCCAACAATCATTACTGGATTTGAAGGCGAGGAAAGAGAATTTGGCGATGTTCTATGTTATCCTCTAGAAGTAATTAATCTAGATGCTAAAGCTGCAGGAATAAAACCTACAAGAACCCACCATGGTGAAAACATTCTTGAAATCATAAGTAATGTGTGTATTAGAGATAAAATGAAACTAAAAGATGGAGATGAAATAACCATTAAGTTTTCATTAGAGCAAGAAGAGACTGGTAAAAAATGACTGGAATTGAGTATAAACTTGTTATCAAACAGATTTACATTAATTCTCTTAAAGGTATCAAGTCTTCTCTCACTAGTATCTCGCGCCAATTAGGATTCTCTCTAGAATTTGTTAGTACGCTTATTGAATCTCTTGTTGAAAAGGGTTCAGTAGAGGTTGATCCTGATAATAAATACCATTTGACAGTTGTTGGTCGAAAACTGATTTCTGTTGTTTTAACTGGTGGAACATTTGATATCCTTCATGTAGGGCATCTATTCACATTCAATCAGTCAAAGCTATTAGGCGATGTTCTTGTTGTAGTTTTAGCAACTGATCGAAATGTTGAGAAACTAAAAAAACATACACCAACTAATTCCCAAGAAGATAGAGTTGAACTAGTTGATCATGTAAAAGCTGTTGATGCTGCAATAATAGGGGATGAGGATGATTTCATGAAAATAATGGATCTTGTTCAACCAGATATTATAACAGTAGGATTCGATCAGAAACATGATGAAAGAGATCTCTATAATACAATTTCATCTAAAGGATATTCTCACGTAAAGATAATAAGACTTCAAAAACATGTTTCAGGTAAATCTACTTCAAAAATTGTACAAGAAATAATAAAGCATAATTATAGACAGTTTGACGACGATAACTTAGAAACCTTATTAAAATTCCCAGACTAAATCTGATTATATGTTCGTCAAGAATAAATCTTCCTTAATTAAACTATCAAGGAACATTTCTGAAGAGAACATTTTAACTTCCTTGGTAGATATAATTGAGTTTATTCTTGAACAAGCCCAACCTAAGAATCTATTATCTTCATTTGTTACAATCAGTGATGATGTGTTGAAAATTAAAGAAGATAATTACAATCTTGATTTATACGAAAATTTTTATCTAGTATCTTTTGGAAAAGCTTCTCAAACTATGTCTAATTGGCTCTTAGAACGTTTTCCGAAGAATTTTTCTCGTATTATAATTGTATCACCTGATGATAAAATACCTGAATTAAGTGGTTTTACCAACTTAGATTTTCACAAAACAGGTCATCCAAAACCTGATCAAGAAAGTCTTAATGCTGCAGAGAATGTTATTACTTTACTTGAGAATAGTACATCCAAAGATTTGTGTTTATTTCTTATTTCAGGAGGAGGTAGTTCACTTCTAGAATATCCAGATTTTGGTTTATCTCTTGATGAATATTCAAGATTAGTAGAGATAATGCTATCTTGTGGTGCATCTATTTCTGATCTTAATATTATCAGAAAACACTTTTCAAAAATTAAAGGAGGAAAACTAACTAAATCCTCTGAAGCTTCTATTGTAACCCTAGTTATTTCTGATGTGGTAGGTAATGATCTTTCAACCATAGCTTCTGGTCCAACTGTTCCTGATAGTACAACTTGGAATGATTGTGGTGAGATAGTATCAAAATACTCTCTTGATTCTTCTTTACCAGATTCAATCAAGGTCATACTAAAAAAAGGAATAGACGGATTAATTGAAGAAACCCCTTCAGATGAAAAGAACTTCTCTCATGTGAAAAACTATATTGTTGGTGACAATTTAGGTCTCTTGGAATTACTAAGTACAAAGCTTAGACTTAATGCAACCTCAGAAATTATCGATCATAGAATACAAGGTGAAGCAAAAGAAATTGGTGAAAAATTTGCTGACGTCGCAAATACATTGTTAGCTAATTTAAAACAAGAGAAAAATAAAACAATACATTATTTGTTGTTTGGGGGTGAAACAACAGTAAAATTATCTTCGTTAAGGGGGAGAGGAGGAAGAAACCAGGAACTAGCTTTATCTTTTGCTCTATCTTCTGAATACAGTGATTCAATTTATTTTGTAAGTTTAGGTTCTGATGGAATTGATGGAAATTCCAATGCAGCAGGTGCAATAGTCGGTCCTTTTACAATCACGAGCAGAGAAAAAGAACTAGAAGCAGAAAAATCATTGGTTGAAAATAATACTAATTCCTTTTTCAAAAAACATGGCGGAGAAATCCTAACAGGCCATACAGGAACCAATCTCATGGATATTGGTGTGATATGTATTGTAATTGGAAAAGATTAATCTCTATTCTCTTTCTCTAATCGTTTTTCCAAATTCTTACTTTGTTGTGCTACAAACAAGTCTGATAAAGTTCTTTCAACTAATACACGAGCAGTATCTTTCTTCCTTCGTAAATCAGGGATAAGATTCTTACCGAATTCTATCTGAAGATAAGTACCATATAGTTCTTTCATTATGTTATAGAAATTCTTTGCAGTATCAATGTCTCCTTCAACTAATTTTTCGAGAATATATCTTCTAAGTTCACCAATAAGATCAGCAATTCCTAAAAGGTATGCTGCATCTGTAACTTCAAGATCTTTGATGGGAGTTAATACATTGTTTTCAATAATATCATATAACAATCTAGCTTCTGCATATTCTTGCATAGCGACCCCTATAATACCAACGCTATATGCTTGAAAGTTTTCTTTCAAAATTTCGTTGATTTTAGTTAACTCCTTTTCAGCTTCATTCAGTTTTTCTTTAGCTTGGAGAAGTTTTCCTCTATGATAACTTTCTATACTCTGTCCTGAAAATTTGATGATGATTCTTGATAATTTGAGTAATTCTTCTCTGATATTATCACGCTTTTGAAGGCGTTCTTCAATTTTTGTTGCACTATCTTGAAAATTAGTTGTGTCAACCATAATGTTCACCTAGTTCATTTCTTTGTATTTCAAATATCTTGTGTTTGATATGTATCTATGACAAAGAACAAAAATTTAATAGTAGCACTCTTTCTGTATTCAACCATACTCTAGGACGATTATTATGTTTCTTTCTTACTATGCTAATTTGATGAAACGAGTCGATGCCTCTTAAAGGAATTTATGCTTAATAATGCTAAAGATATCGATACAAACAAATTTCTACAATTCTACTATAATGAAATAGAAAAATTCCTTTTCTCTGGTGGAAAAAGAATTAGACCAATATTAATGATTACAGCAGGGAAAGCTGTAAATCCTAGCATAGATGAAGAAGGTATCACTAAAGCTTCTCTCTCATTAGAACTATTGCATAATGCCAGTTTAATTCATGATGATATAATGGACAATGCAGAAACCAGAAGGGGTGAAACAGTTTTTCACAAAGTTCTAGACAAATATTCGAAAGAGTACTATAGTAATACTATCCAAAACCATGAAGATTTTGGTGTTGCTATGGGTATTTTAGGAGGAGATTTCGTTTATAATCTGGCTTACAAAGCTATACATGTAAAATATTTTCCTCCTGAATCAGTTCTTCAAGCATCTTTGGAATTTAATGAAGGGTTCTTCAAGATAGTAAGAGGTGTAATAATTGAAACAGATTTTATGGGTAAACTCAATGTATCTGAAACCGAATATCTAGAAATGATTGAAGGTAAAACCGCTGCTCTGTTTGATAAAGCTACTAGAATGGGCGCAATTTTAGCAAATGCAACAGAATCTCAAATAGAAAATCTTGGACTTTTTGGTAAATATGCTGGAATAGCATTTCAAATTGTCGATGATATGATTGGATCTTTTGGAAATGCAGAGAAAACTGGAAAACCTACTGATAGTGATATTAGAGAGGGTAAAAAGACCCTTCTTTTAATTAAAGCTTTAGAACTAGCAAGTGAGTCTGAAAGGGAAACATTGGAAAAAATAATTGGAAATAGAGATTCTAGTAATGAAGATGTAGAATCGGTAAGAGAGATTTTCAAAAATACAAGTGCTCTTGAATATTCAAAAGAAAAAGCAGAAGAACTATATCAGTTGAGTCTCTCGTATTTAGAGAAAGCTGAACCAGCACTAGATAAGAAATTTAAACTCTATCTCACTGAAATTGCAAATAAAGGTGTAAATCGAGATAATTAGTTGGGATTCTTGATGGATTTAACAACAGCAGAAATTGTTTGTTTAGGAAACGAGCTGTTAATAGGTGTAACTACTAACACAAATGCTACTTATATCGGAGATAAACTAACAAAACTTGGGATTGAGGTTAGAAGAATTACTTGTATACGTGATGATTTGATTCTTGCTGTTGAATTCTTTCTTGAGCTATTTCAAAGAAAACCAGATATAATAATTGTATCTGGGGGACTTGGTCCAACTTATGATGATATCCAAATGGAAGTACTGTCAAAAGCAACTAACATTGAATTAGTAAGTACACCAAGTGCTCTAGAAGAAATAGAAAAATACTACAAATCAAGAAATTTAGATCTAACAGAAGAAAGAGAAAAGATGGCGTATCTTCCAATCAACGCAACTGTTTTTGATAATGATGTTGGAAGTGCTCCTGGTTGCTATTTCGAATATGATGGTATGGGTATTTATTGCTTACAAGGTGTTCCAACAGAAATGGAAGATATTATGAGTAGACATGTAGTTCCAAAGCTTAAAGAAATGAATCATGATGAATTATTTGAGGAAAAGTTTCAGATATTTGGTTGTGTTGAGAGTCAACTTGCTCCATATATTAATGATCTTAAGACTGAATTCATGAATCTGTACATAAAATCCCATCCAGCTTACAAAGATAAACAAGGCATCGTTATTCACATTTCTGGAGTTGGACATGAAGCTAAATCTCAAGTTAATGATGCAGCTTCAAAGTTAAGAGAACATTTTAAGAATAATTTTCCTAATGCTAGAATAATAGATTTAGAGGAGTAAAAAAAAATGGCAAAAAGATATTATACAATTTTTATGTTAGGAACCGCAGGAAGTGGAAAGACTGTTTTAACAAGGACTCTGCTTGATTGGCTTAATGAAAAGAAATTAGATGTAATTACACTTAATCTTGATGCTGGAGTCAGACGATTACCCTACAATCCAGATATAGATGCGCGTGATATTGTAAATATCGATCATCTGACTGATAAACTAGATTTGGGACCAAATGGTGCCATGATTGCTAGCATGGATCTAATTGCAACAAAAATAGATACTATAAGAGATGAAATTGACTACATTAAACCTGAATATCTTCTTGTAGATACACCAGGTCAAATAGAGTTATTTGCATATAGAAGCAGTGGAAGATTAGTTTCTTCAGTCATAGCAGAGAATAGCCAACCAGCTTCAATTTTTCTAATAGATCCATCACTTGCATTAAGACCGGAAGGATTTTCGAGTATTTTATTGCTTAGCGTCTCAGTTGCATTTCAACTCGCTTTACCTCAAATAACAGCTATTTCTAAATCTGACATAATTGAAAAAGAACAAATGGAATATCTAGATAATTGGATAGATTCTCCAGAATCTTTGGTTACGGATTTGCAAAGAAGTGGTATTGTATCTCTATCACAACAACTAGGTATGAGTATCATAGACATTTTGCAACAGTTCAAATCAACTGGGGATTTGTTACCTATAAGTTCCAATACAGGATATAATATTGATACCCTAATAGCTTTAATAGAAAGAGATTGGGGACAAAGAGATGATTTTTATGAATAGAAAATTGCAATCTTATGTTCCATATCTTCTTTGTCTTCTTTGATAGGTTCTGATTGCTCTCCATAAGTCTATTTGTCTGAATAGTGGCCAGTGAACTTCTGCAAAATAATATTCAGAAAAAGCTGATTGCCATAAAAGGAAACCAGACAGCCTTTCTTCTCCTGAAGTTCGAATAATTAGATCGGGATCAGAAATTCCGTTTGTGTATAAGTGGTTACTAATTAATTCTTCATCAATATCATCGAAACTAATATCGCCGTCTTTTACTTTATCGAAAATACGTTTCAATGCATCAACAATTTCTGCACGTCCTCCATAAGCCATGCAGATATTCAGAATGAAGTTTTCATGTGTTTTGGTCGCATCTTCAGTCATTTTAATTTCTTGTTGAACATTCTCTGGAAGGAGATTTAATCTCCCTAGAACTTTGACTTTTACTTGGTTTTTGAAAATTCGCTTATCTTCTCTAAGTCTTCTTAAGTTTTCAATTGCAAGTTTCATTATAGATTTCACTTGGTCATCGGGTCGTGAGAAATTTTCAGTAGAAAATACCCAACAAGTAATTACTTTCACATCTAATTCCCAACACCAATCAAGAACTTCTTCAAGTTTTTCAGCACCAAGTTCATAACCTGTTTTATAGTCAATACCTAACATTTTACTAGCTCTTCTATTACCATCTAAAATAATACCAATATGTTTAGGAATAGGTTTACTTCTAATTTCAGAAGAAAGTTTTCTTTCGTATAATTTGTAGATGAATTTAGGAGTAAATAATCGCATAGGTAACCCAACTATACAGTTTTCAAGTTTTTACGTGATGATTTTGAAAAATTACTTTATTAATGCTTGTTTTCGTAACTTATTTTCAAAATAGCTATAACGTGAAACGTACAACTGAATTTAGAGTATGACAAAAAGAACACAAAAAACCGTTATTCATATGCAGATTATCTAATATCTATTGAAAATTTACTTTAACTTGGAAGATGTCTGGTTAAATCAAACCATTCTCTACTAACAATCTAAATTCATCTAGAGAGAGGTTTTCTCCGTTTTCGTACTTCTTGAAAGCTTTATTAACGCTTTCTTCAATATCAGATTTGATTCTATCCTTAATCTTCTTTCTATGTGCAGTTTGAGCTTCTTTCAAGAGTTTTCTAAGTTCATTTTTCTCAGTAACCTTTGCAAGAAAATCCTTGTGAAAACTATCAGCTTTTTTCTTATTACTCAAAAATTCTTTGTGATAGTCATTAGCTTTCTTTCTTAAAGCATTGATTTGATGGAAGTGCTGATTCATTAGATTATGATAAATTTGAGATTCTTTTGCAAAATCTACAATTTGAGTGTGCGATTGATTTATCTGCTTTTGAGAAGATGAGATTTTTCTCCATAATTCTGTTTGATGAGTTGTAATATGAACTTCCTCTGCTAATTTGTTTAGATTATCAGAAAGTTTTTCCAAAATTTGTATCATTTCTTTTTCTTCTTCAGGTTGTAAAACACTAGTTTGTAGTTTCCACTCCAAGCTTTCAATCTTAGCATTTAGTGTACTCATGCTTCTTCTCTTTTTTCGAATATCACTTTTATCTAGAGATTGTTCTTTTTCTACAATCTCTTCCAAAGCTTTTTTATCAACCTGTAAGCTTTCCTGTAATTCCTTCCTTTTCTTCTTAAGTTGTTTAACCTGTGTATTTAACTCATCACGTTTGCTTGTGAATTCTTTAGCTTTTTCTAATAATTCATGAATCTCTTTGTTTAGTTCATTTCTTGAGCTGAGGGAATCTTTTGTAAATTGATTAAATTCGTTTCTTTGTTTTTTAAGAACATTGATTTTTTCTTCTAGTCTACCTAACTTCACTACAAGATCTTCACCAGCAAAATCTTCTTTAGTTCTTTCTCCCATTTGTTCAGCTCAAGTTCTGAAAAGAGTATGGTTTTTAAAGGTTTTTCGTAAGCTGACAACAGTTTACAAAGCGTGAACACAATTTTGTAATTAAGCAGAAGAACAGATTAAAAAAATGGAATAATATCAGTTAAGTTGTCTTTCGACTTCTTGAGATGCTCTAGCCATATCGAGAAAAACTAAACCGAGCTTTGCTTCTTTTCTAGCTGAAACAGTTAAAACCGCATTTTGTCCAGCAGCGATTGTAATAATATATCCATAGGCTCCTTCAATGAAAATCTTTTCTAGCTCTCCTCTTTGCATCTCTTGGGCTACTCTTTCTCCTAAAGAAAGCATTGCAGCTGTCATTGCGGCTAGACGAGCTTCTTCAATTTCCTGAGGTAGCACTGAAGCTATTGGTAATCCTTCTATAGATACAATTGCTGCACTCTCAATTTCAGGAACTTTGATTTTAAGATCACTTAATGTAGTTTTTAACTCATTTGTCTTGTTTTCGAATGTTATTCCAAAAGCCATTTGGATTACCTACTCTCTGATAACCTAACTATACTTTATAAATTCAGCTATCTCTTGTACATCTACCACAACATTACTTTTAAACTTATTTGGTTGGGCAAAAGAAAGTTTTAGACTAAAGTTCTACTCGTTCTTCTTTTTGCCTTAAAACATATTCTCGAATCTCTTTAGGCGTTGGATGTTTTGACAAAATTTTTCCGTTCTCCATAACTTTTTCAAGTAATTTGTTCATTCTTTTTCCACAGGTTTGGCACACTATTTCTTCTTTGAGGAAATCATCGCACAAGAATGTTTGACAATTCTCACAATAGCCAATCTGTTTTCTTCCAGCAAATTTACCTCTTTTAGCTATTGCTTTTGATTCAATTTCTACAATATCAAGTGCAAAATCAATAGTAGGGCTATTAGAAACATATGTTCCAATACCAAATCCATCGGCTATGTCTTTTAGTTCTAGAATAGATTCTTCATTAAGACCCCCGCTGAGAAAAATCTTAATATCCTCTCTGTTTCTTTGTTTGAGCTCCCACTTAATCTCTTGAATAATATCTCTAAAACTGCCTTTTCTAGAACTTGGAGTATCTAATCTAACACCCGAAAGTTTGTCACCTAGTGCATTCAATGCCTGAAGAACTTCAACTCTTTCATCATTAAAAGTATCTGCCAACGCTATTCTTGAAACCTCAGAGTCAATATGTTTGTCAAAAGAAATCATTGCATCTTCAATTCCACCCTTAATCATGATAAATGCATGAGGCATTGTTCCAGTTGCTTCTATTCCCAGTTTTTCAGCACTTAAAACGCAAGAAATACCATCGAATCCTGCTACATAACAAGCTCGATCAATTATGGGAGCTATTGTTGGGGGCATTCTTCTAATACCAAAAGATAAGAGAATCCTATCTTCTGCAGCTTTTCTTATTCGAAGGGCTGACGTTCCTACTCCTGATTGAAAACAAAGAAGACCTAGTAATGGTGTTTCATAAATAGCAAAATCTCCATAAGCTCCTTCAATTACTAGAAAGGGTATTTTAACTCCATTAATGTCTGTATTTGGTAAAACTGTACCTTCTTTTATTGAGTAAATATTGACAGGTAACTGAGCTTCAGATAGTAAATTTAAAACATCTTGTAAGCCAAGAAATACAAGATTTTTACTATCTCTAGGTATCCCACCTGTTGTCACTTCTGCCCAAACTTTTGTCTTATCTAAGTTATCTCCTAAAAGACATTCTTCTATTCTTACAAAATAAACATCTGTAGTTTTTCCTTCAATAACTTCTTCTTTTGTAGCAAGCCACTGTTCCAAATATATCAACCACTGTATACTGACAAACAATTAATTTAAGGTTTATTCTTTTAAGGAAATAATTGATGCAAAAAAGTAAATGCAATACTTAGTAGGGATTGGAATTTTTCCGCTTAAACACATAATTTCAGAAAACTAATTTGATTTCCTTACTTGCAAATTCTATAATCCTTTCTTCAACAGATTTAGAAGTTGATGCAATTTTGTCCTCAACTCCTTCAAGTTCCCTCCTGAGTGAGAGGGTTATACGATTTCTATCAATTGTAAGATTATCAATTTCTTGTTCGTACTTCTTAATTTTCACAAAAAGCTGCATATCTTCGAATTTGTGGTGTATCGCTTCATTTTGTTTGATAATGAATTGTGCTCTATTCTGATTTTCCAACAGATTATCATTAATTATCTCATCAATATTATCAAAAGCTCTTTGGAGCTTTTCCTTTTTCATTTGAATTGCAGGATCGATACTTATTTCTTTCAGATTCTGAAGAGTTGCTTTTATTCCACGATATCCTTCTGATTCTTTAATAAAAAGAGTCAATGGATCTTTTATCAAACTCTTCATTACTTCTTTCTCATAATTATCAAGATCTATTTTCTTGTTATCTGAGGCTCTTAGAACCTTGCTACAGAGTTTTTTAATTTCAGATACTTTATTTGCAATTGATATTTCTATATGTTCCAATTCTTTTTTATTCGTTTCCAATTGAATGAAACCTGGGTGATTCTTTAATTCATCCAGTTTCTCTTTATGAGCATCTACCTCTTTAGTTAGCTTTTCAACTTCATCAGCATGCGTGTCTATTTCTTCTTCAAGTTCATTGTTTCTCTCGACTAATTGTGTGAGAATTTCAATATCATCCAACACCTTTTCTTTTGGAATAATCTCTGCGTAACTTATCATAGTTTTTGATTCAAAATTATGAATTTCTTCCTTAATCCTTGTTAGAGATCTGTCTAAACTTTTTACTTTGTCCTTATAGGATCTATCTCGTTTTAACCAAGAGAGATACTTTGCAAGAAAGGTCAAATATGAATTCACTTTGTTTTTAAGAGCTGTTACAAAGATCTCAAGATTAACATATGTGATTTCTTCTGGAATCTCAATATCCTCAAAAATCTCATTAGTTCTGTTAAAAATTGTAGTTGCATAATTTTGATAAACATCTGGATCCTTTATATCTGAATAATCAAAACGATGGGCAGAGCTTTTTAATTCTTCAACCTTATCATTTATAGATCTGATGTGCTTATTTGCGTTATTTCTATAACTTGAAAAACTTGAGGAAACTCTACTATTAAACCATTCATATGCTTTTTCTAAGGGTAAATCTTGGGACATTGATGTCTACCTTCAAATCGTTAAGAACATATATAATTATAACATTTTCTAAATTGAAGATGATATATTTTAAATAGCTTGTTGAAACAATATGTTTTGTTAGTTTATGAATCAAATATCCTTTACTTGCAATGGACATGAGAATATAACATCATCCCATAAATCAACTCTAGAATTTACCACAGATTCATCTATATCACTTAGGGGTACTTGTATTATTGGAGTTAGTTCATCTCTTTGTTTGA
>MEHH01000045.1 GCA_001940755.1 Candidatus Heimdallarchaeota archaeon AB_125 | reverse complement strand
CTTCAGGAAAACGAGGACGGATCAGCTGCTTGTTTAAACTGTGGGGAAGAAATGCCACATTGTGAAATATGCAAAAAAATCATTGTTAAGGGAGAAAAAATAGTTCAAATACATGAGTGCAACCATATTTTTCATAAGTTGCACATAGTCGAATGGATAAACGCACATGGGTCATGTCCAATATGTAAGACAAGGATAAATGAAGAGTCATTAAGACCAGTTTGAAATATAAAATAGAATTATGGAGCGGAGTAGGAGACTCAAAAAAAAGAAAAAAGAGAAGGAAATGAATTAGTATATTTTTAATCATTTTTCTCTTCTCTAGAAGATGAATATGCTTCGTTATTAGAGTTATTCTGATTTGATCTATTATCTCTAGAAGCCTTATATGCTGAGTTATTAGGGTTCTTGGAATTAGATCTCTGATTTCGAGAGCTTTTGTTACTTTTGACCATTTATTTTTCACCTCCGAATAGTTCTCAAAGGTAATGACCATTGTTTAGCTTAAGTTGAAGTACTCAAAAAATCCCGAAACCCAACTCCATGTTGGACTATTGTAATCCCTGCCAGTCATGGTTGCAGAATTAAGTTATTCTTCTCAGTAGAGCTAGATAATTAGTGTTTTCCTCCCTTATAAATGTATCAAAATGCATTAAGAAAGAGTTTGGAGCGGAGACGGAGAATTAAACTCTGGTAAACGGTTTTACAGATTGAAGGAAACTAGAGGAAAAGCTAAATCTGATCACTAAACCACCATACTACCATAGGTCCTGTATAGTTAATTTCAGCTAATGTCAGACATGAAAAATCAAAATTGTGAGAATCTTTTATCCTTTCCTCTTTATTTTTATGCCAAATTGTAGCACGCAAAATGGGTGTTCGCCATTCAATTTTTAGAGGTATTTTTTCTCTGTATTCAACATGACTTTTGTCAATTAACATTCCTTTTAGCTTTGACAGTTCTACTGATGCACCATTGATTTCAGAGTACGGTGGAAGTTCAATAGCATCCACTTTTCTATTTCCTAAGGAGAGTTTAGACTTCAGATAATATCTATTTTCCTGAACATTTTCTAGAGCAAAAAGTTCTTTTGCATATTTATCTCTAAAATCTTTTTGTTCTAAATTATTTGATGAAAATAATAACAAAGGATCCTCAAATAAGTTTAATTTTTCAGATGCTTCAGAAAATTCCTGCAAAACTATTAGATTAGTGTAATTTTTACTATAGTTTATCAAATCTTCAAATAATTTTCTTTCTTCTGACAAAAAAACACTTCTAACTATCTCATCAGATATCACTGAATAAATTATAGGAATTGATGAATCAGTGAAACGTGCATATTCTGTTTTAGGCACTAAGCTTCTGTATCCTACTTGTGGGGTTTCTGTTACCATTTCATCATCCCATTTAACAGAATTGAATTCTTTGAAAAATAAATTACTTCTTTCTCTTTCCCATTGTTCTCTTTTTTCTCTAAATTCAGTAAACTCAGGCAAAAGACTCAAGTCTGAAAAATGTGGAAACTCATCAACTAATTGGTTCATTCTTGTATCAGATTCAACTAATAATCCC
This sequence comes from Candidatus Heimdallarchaeota archaeon AB_125, assembly GCA_001940755.1. Classification (GTDB taxonomy): domain Archaea; phylum Asgardarchaeota; class Heimdallarchaeia; order Heimdallarchaeales; family Heimdallarchaeaceae; genus UBA460. The sequence goes on along the minus strand of MEHH01000045.1, from coordinate 11,218 downwards.
TTCTGCTTAGTTTTTTCCCATTTATTAAGTATTTCATCAAATTTTTTCCATATTTTTCTATCAATGATTTTGTTGAAATTTACTGTTTGTGTTTTTTGAGTACTCTTAATTTTGAAATCATGATTTATATGTTTCCAGTATATAATGTGGTTGTACTCAGCTCTCAAATCAACAAGAAAGACGATAACCGGTCTTCCTGTGTTTTTCCACATCTTGAGGTGAGAAACTTCTAAAGAGAATTTAGCCTTCTTATCCGATATGAAAAATTTTCCATCTTGTGAAGATTTTAATTGTCCATATAATCTCCTGTCAAATGCATCAGTTACAGTTAAAAATTTCAATCTATCATCTTCAATTTCTATTGGTTTTGTGGTAGGTACGTTAACTAATAAATCAATACCAGTATCTTCAAAAGGATCTTTTTCAAGAAAGACTCCATATTTAACCAAAGTTAATTTTAAAATGCTTAGGGATGCTTCTTCCATTGTTTTTTGTTTTGGAATCTTTTTAACATTCATATTGAAATCCCATATAGTTTTGATTTGATAAATAAAAAGATTATCTACAATCTCTCTACAAATAAAATTCATTAAACTTCGCAACATCAAATTGTTTCTGCATTGATAACTATGATATTTCAAAAATAGCATGGAGTGGAGTGGGAGATTCGAACTCCCGTCCAGAGTTTTGCAGACCACTGCATAACTAAATTTTCTTAAGCATAATATATAATAAGTTCATATGAATCAGTTTAGAATATAGAGGGAATTAAATGAGAGATGGAACAGTAAGAGGAAAACGAATTGATAATACTGAATTTGCGTTAGAAATAGATGATTGGGCAGGATTACAAGAATTTTCTATCCAAGGACAACAACTATCAGAAATAGATCTTTTTAATTTAATGTATGGACTCAATTTAGAAAACATAAATCTCTCAGAAAATCACTTATCCGAATTAAATTTAATATTCTTGCAATCTTGTAGAAGACTTGTCTCTCTAGATATATCAAAGAACATTTTGAAAAGAGTAGACTTATGTTCATTAAAGAGTGAACAAGCGGGTACTCATTACCTTAGAAGCATAAATCTAGCTAATAATTCTTTAATTAAATTAGATTTAAGTCATTTAGAAAAATGTTATAATTTGAAGTTTTTAGATTTAAGATATAATAACTTTATAAAATTAGACTTAAGCCCTTTGAGACATTGTAAGCAACTTGAAGAGCTTCTTATCGATGAGGAATTAGAAATTGAATGGAGAAATACAATTTATGAGATTGAAACGATTTCTGAGGGATTAAAAAAATACTCAAAAAAAATTGAGTGTGCATGGAAAGAGTATCTAAAAGAAGTTGATATTTTTAGAAAAAAGGAACCTTTAGTTGAAAATCGGTTAATAAGAGCTATGTGGTTAGAAGAACTTGAACAAAAGAAGGAATTTGAATGGACAAAATTATATTCTTTCTCTCTACCAATATATGCTGAAGTGAGAAACAGTTATATCTATGGCTGCTATAGAGGAACAATCTCTACAGTGTTTTCGCTCATGGAATCCTTTTTAACAAAAGAACTCCCCTTTGAAGATCTACTAAAAGAAAAGAAATTGCTTAAGAAAACTAGCAAATGTGAAAAAAATCCAAAGATTGAAGTAGATCCAAAAAGGCTAAATCTTTCTGTATTAGTCAAAATTGCAAAAAAGAAAGGATACATCTCTACTGAATTATATAATCAGTTTTACATGTATTTACCTGTTAGACATGGAATTATTCATTATCCTGAATCTACAACTACACTAGGTTTTTATCGAAAATCGATTCGTGGAAGAGGATCCAAATCAAGAGGAGTAAGTTTTGAAAGCCCAAACAGAAAAGAAATTTTGCCACTTAAACATCAAGATGCTGCTGAAAAAGGAATTACTCTCTTTCTTGATTTACTGAAAGAATTTAGAACTTGAGTCTTTTTGTTAAGGTAACTCTCACTTTTCTGCGCAAATACTTAAAACATGAAACTAGAAATTCTATAGGAATATGTCTACTAAAGAATATATTGTTTGGAAAAATACTTGGAGACACAGAGTTCTTAAAAAACTGGAGAAAGGAAAACTAGATTGGAATTCATTAAAAAAAGAAACTAAACTATCTCCACATTCATTAAACTCAGCTTTGGGAGGTTTACAACGGAGCAAAATAATCCAAAAGAAGATAGTTATTGGAAAAACATATTATGAAATTTGTGGAAAATATACAGTAAAATCTCAGAAAGAAACCAAAAATGTATCGAAAGAAGTTGAAGAAGAGCAAACTATTGAAAAATTATTATCAAAGGTAGACGTATCAGGACAAGAAATCCCTTTAACTGCAAAACCATTAGCAGTAGATGTATTAAGTGCCAAATATTCCATACTTGTTAATGAAGCAGAAGAGAACATTATAGTAGTAAGTCCCTTTCTTGATGAAAATACATATACTGGAAAATTATTAAAAATGGCTGAAAAAAAGAAACTCTTACTCGTTACAAGAACTCCAGAATCAGTTTCTTGGAGGAGACAAGAACATCAAGACATGTTGGATAAATTCAGTAAAATAGCACACATAATAAAAGACGATAAAATACACGCCAAGATTCTAATGGTTGATAAGAAAAAATGTATCATTTCTTCGATGAATTTGACATCAAATTCAATTGTGAAAAGCAAAGAGTATGGAATCTATTTAGAGTCTCCTGATGTAGTTAATTCAATTCTAGAGTTTATAGATGGATTAGGAGAGATTGAAAATCCAGAGACAAAGGATTAGGTGTGATAAATGGTTGAAACATGGAAAATAATGTGGGATAGATATAGTTTCGAAAAAGGATTAAATGAAGGATTTAAGAAGAAATATCTATGGTATATGAATTTCTTGAAAAAAGGATTTTTTTCAAACCCTGAACTCATGTATATAGGAATGTCAAAGAATTCAGTATCTGAAAGATTATTGAGTCGTCATGCAGCTTTAATGTCAGCGATTAGAGATTTCAAAGAAAGAGATATTGTTTTAGGTTTAGGTTTTCTAGCAAGTAAGAAAACTATTACACCCACAAAAATAGGCTATATTGAATCCGCAATGATAGCTAAGTTCAAACCAAGATTAAATGCTGTTGGTGTTAAGAAATTCGTTTCAAGGGGTACAGTAAAAATCTTCAGCTCAGGAACCGATGATATTGATTGGGACATCCTAAATTGGGAAATTTAGTTCTAAAGCAAGAATAATGAAGCTAGCTATAGGAAGAGCTTCACCGACTAAAATGTTATCTTTGGTATAGCTAGCTCCACAAGAAATATCAAAACTTACCTTATAAACTCACTAAAAACTAGAATTATCCAATTAGGAGAAGGATTTTATCCAAAGATGTCTTCAAATTTGACTGAAGACCAATCTATTAAACTAAAAATAATTCCAAAGATAATTGCGAAGATAATAATAGCTATACCAATAAGTAGAATCTCCTCTAGAATAGGTCCTCCTCTTTTCTTTGATCTTATTACCTTAAAGAAGTCTATTATGAACATCTATCTCAATAATGAAATGCTAGATTTTTATTTAAACCCAACAAGATTCCATTTTTTGTAGATTTATTCTTTATTTTACCTCGTTTTTATACGATTCTTCTGATTATAGTGTACAAAATGAAACAATTAACTAGACATTTTCTATTAGTAATTTTGGTTTTCATTGTCACAGTGTCTTTAGTTAATGTAATAAATCAAACAGGTCTAAATAAGTTCCAGATTTCAATCAACTCCGTTACTATTGATGAGAACATCTTGTATTCCTATAATTCAACCTCTACAGAACAGAATTTTACTCTTGAGTTAAATAATTTTGAACTTCAAGAGTACAACAGCATCACTATTTTCTTTCTCTTCTTAGGAGATAAAACAGATTCTAATGGTATGGTTGTTACGTTCTATCTAAACCAGACCAAAGTGGAAATTATCCTTGATCAGATATATCAAGATTCAGTTGAACATTCTTTTTCAAAATCCTTTTCCTATCCCATAGAATTTGTTGAATCAATGAATATAACTATTTCATGTAAAGGTAAGACATCTTATTTCTTTGAATCTGGTAGTTTTCAGATATTAAGCACATCAACAATTGAACCAATTGATATCCCTGTTCTTGATGAAATTCAAACAGTTCTTCCATGCAATCCAAGTCAATTAGGCTTCTATGGTTTATTTTCAGGTGTTAAAAGTGAGTATGTAGAAACAGCTGTTTATTCCCTTAATGATTCTTCTACTTTGAATGTTACTCTTTCTTTTGACACCAATTCCTTTAGTGCAAATTCTCAATATCTAGAAGCAAAAATAAATGATACTATTATCAAAACCGAAAGCTTTCCTGCTGATTCTTCTGTAACTGTCTCTATGGCTATTCCTTTGATACAAGGAAAAAATATTATTCGTTTTCATTTCTGCGTTTACATGTGTATGGGGGAGATCTGGTTTACAAATATAGTGTTATCAGGTAAACTTCAAGTTCTAGAAGATCTTATCCCTGAAGATTGTTTTGACTGGTTTCCTTGTAATAACCCCACTGTGGATTGCACTTTTAATCTATCATCCTTTAAACCATTTTCTGTTGTTGAAGAACAGAATTTACTTGTCTCAATTTATTATGAGTATATTGGTTCAGAAATCTTACCAATTCTAGATTATCAATTGTTATCAAAATCTGATGTAATCTTTTCAGGAAATGATTTATTCAGCCACCCTAATGGAATTACTTTTGATAGTTATACCTTAAGCTATAGTTCGGATATTTCTTTTCGTGTCTATGGAACTACGACTGAAGAAGGTATTTTCTGCTTACTCAATTCTTCTAAAATTGAAATAGAACCAGTTCCTACAATTGACATAAATGATACACTAGAAAAAATAGTAGCATCGTCAGAAACCTATGATACACCTAGTATAGGGGCTTTAACAGTTAATTTCAAAGATGTGATCTATTTTGATTCTCAATTATCTTCCTTTAATCTTTCTTTTTCTTTGAACTTATACAATGAATTCCTTTCTCCTGTTGATCAGTTTATTCTTCGAATCAAACTAAATGGGAGCCTGGTTTTCTTTCAATCATTTAACAATAAACAAACTCTAACTGATGATATAATCATTGAAATTACCAGAGAATATCAAGAAATAGAGTTCATTCTATCAATCTATGGAGGAGGTTTAATAGTTACATTAGAAGAACTTAGCTACGTTCTTTCTGCTGCTCCTGAAGAAACCACCTCTCCTTCTAATCCTTTTGTACCTCCCAATCAAACCAGTGATTCAAAACCCATCAATCCTTCAAAAATAACCCTAATGAGCATTAGCATGTTTCTAGATGTTATTGCCTTAGTCATTCTTATATGGCATTTAGATAAGAAAAACAAGAAAACAAATAGGAATGCTCAAGTAGAACTTGATGAGGAAAAATACGAACTTTTGTTCAATGGAGGATATGCAAAAACGGAACGTTTCTTCAATTTCAATGTTCTAGGTAATATAAGAAAAGTCTTACTTGCTGCTACAGGAGTTTACATAGTTCTGAAGAATGTAAGTTACTGGTTAATACTTGAGAAGTTAGTCACAATTGCAAGCAACGAAACAGCTAGTTTCAGTTTTGTCTTTTGGGGTAAATTCTCTTTCAATCTCTTTACAACCATACTTTTTGCATCCAGTTTCTTCTGGTTTACAGCAATAATCAATTCTTCGACAAATACTTTTTACAAGGATCTACACAATTTGAATAGATTCTTTTTCAAATATGTAAAATATATTTTTCCTGTTCTAGGTGCGTTGTTATTCATCTATATGAAAATAAATCATCTTGGAAAGCTGTTTCCATGGTCCATTATTACATCGGTTTCTTTCTCTGTACTGTTTCTAGGGTATATGCAGTTTGGCAAGCAGAAAAAAGAGCAAAGCGAACCTTCACTTGCAGAATTTTTCACAAAGAGGCAAGTATTTCTAAGCAAAATCGGAAAGGAAGAACCCATTAAAATTTCAAAAGAAGTAATAGAAACTACTACAGAGTCAATTACTATTAACCTCAATAAAGTAGAAACGAACCAGTTATTCTGTTACTATTGTGATGCTTTACTTGAGAGAGTAGATGACGGAGGACCATTAATTTGCTTAAATTGTGGAAAGAAAACAAGAAAATGTGAAATATGTATTAAATATATGGTTGCAAATGAAGAATTAGTGCAAATAATTGATTGTGGCCACATATTTCATAGGAATCATCTGATAGAATGGATGAAAGTAAAGAGGATTTGTCCAACATGCAAAAGAGAGATTAATGATGACCTAATTATAAATCTCTAAATCAATTATAACATACTTATATAGGGTAAAATTCTAATATTCTGTTAATGGAAGGAGAAAATGCGGAAATCAAAAAAATGGACATTGAGGTTTTCATAAGGAAAATCAAGGATAATATGGATAACTATGAAGAATGCAAATATGTTTTCTTTCTTGGTGCTGGTTGTTCTGTTTCTTCTGGTATTCCTACAGCTGGAGAACTTGCACAAAGATGGCTTTATCGTTTAATTAATCAAAGAAAAGGAAAGGAAGCAGATTATTCACTACAAAATATCCAAGAGATACTCCCTGATTATGATGATACCCGAGCTGCTTTATCTTATGGAAAAGTAATTGAGCTATTATTTCACACTCCTGAAGAAAGACAAAAAGAGATTGAGAATATAATTGAGCAAAAGGATCCTGGTTTTGGTTATGGTGTTCTTGCTTGTCTAATGTCTGACGACAAATATGGCAGACAATGTAATGTAGCTTTGACTGTAAATTTTGATGATTTAATTGCTGATGCTTTGTATCTCTACACAAATAAAAAACCACTTGTAATCGTACATGATAGTTTAGTTGGTTTTGTAAGACCTTCTAGAATGAAACCTTTAGTCATTAAGTTACATGGTGATGCTAGACTTGAGCCAAAAAACACAGAAATTGAAACCAAATCTCTCTCTGACAATACTAAAATTGCTATTCAAAAGGTTCTTTCTGATACAGGTATTATTTTTATGGGTTATGGTGGAAACGACGAAAGCATAGTCGAAATTCTCTCAGAACTCCCTGAAAATGCCCTTCCATGGGGAGTTTATTGGATAGGAGATAAGTTTCCAAACACAAAACTGGGCAATTGGATTAAGAAAAGAAATGGAGTATGGGTACAACATAAAGATTTTGATGAATTAATGCTTCTAGCATTAAAGGAATTTGAGTTAAAGCTTCCTGATAAAGAGAGAATTGAAGGTCTTTTTAATCAATTCTATAAACGTTTGGGTGAAATTCCTGAAGATGTTGAACAGAAAGATCCAAAGGAACAAGAAAAGTTCTCAGTTGCATTTTCTTTTGCTTTATCTGAATTAAGTGAAGAATTGCTTGCATGGAAATATGTTGAGTTGAAAGCTGTAGAATGGAAATCGAGAAATCCTGCCAAAGCTATTGATATTTACGAAAGTGGTTTGAAGATTTTCGGAAATAATATCAATCTCTTGACTAATTATGCTTACTATTTACAAACAAAATCAAAAAATGAAAAAGCAAACAAAATATACAAAAGAGCATTGTCTGTTGCTCCAAGATTTCCAAGATTAGTAGAAAATTATGCAAGCTTCCTGCATAGATTTGAAGGAAACTATTCATTAGCTGAAGAATTTTACAAATTGGCACTGGAATTAAATCCAGATAGTTATGCAAACCTCAGTAATTATGCAGGTTATTTATGGGAAATTCTCAAAGACGATGAAAACTATAATCTAGCTGAAGAATATTACAAGCGAGCTTTAGAAATATCACCTAATAAACCAACTATATTGGAAGGCTATGCCTTATTTCTGGAAAAGGTTCGTGAGAACTTTGATTTGGCAGAAGAATATTATGAAAAAACAATTGATTTAAATCCCAATTACTCGAGAGCATTTGTGAATTATGCAAGGTTTTTAGCATACTCAAAAAATGATATCAATAAAGCAATTTCACATTATCATCAAGCACTAGTTTTAGACCCTGAAAATGCCGATTATAGTTTAGATATAAGTTTCCTTTACTCAGAAAAGTTGGAAGATTATAAAGAAGCAATAAGATACCTTAAGGAAGCAATTGAGAAATCTCCAAAAAATCCCAAGTATTATATTAATTATGCAATATTCTTACATAAAAGAATGAAAAACTTTTCAGAAGCAGAAGATATGTATAAAAAAGCACTTGAATTAGATCCAAACAATGTGTTTATTCTTTATAATTACTCATATTTCTTATCTAAAACGAAAAGCAACTATAAGGAAGCTGAATCTTTACTGAAGAAAGCTATTAAAATTGAACCAAAAAATGTAGAAATTTGGGGACAAATTGCAGAATTAATGTTTCATGATTTTAAGAATTTTGAAATGGCAGAGAAGTACTTTATCAAAGCAATTAAACTAGATTCTAAAAATGCAAATAACTTAATTAATTATGCTTCTTTGCTTCTTTCTCAGGGAAGAGAAGAAGGATTTCAGTTTCTTGAAAAAGCTATGTTAAACCTAGAAAAATCAAGATTCAAAGAATCAATTGAATTGGAATATCATTACTATCTTTATGCTCATGATAAAAAAGACGATAAGAGATTAAAGAGTTTAAAGGAAATTAAGAAGCTGTTATTAAAAAACAATAGATCTCATGGTTGGGATTTCAGTCTGAATATAATTTATGCTAGAAGCCAAGGGCACAACGAAGAAATTCCTTTGGACATTCTTGCAGATGTTATCTCTGCAGAAAAAGATGTCAAAGTGTTAGATAAATTTGAATTTTGGCTGAAGCTATAATAGAGAAGATCTAATCCAAACACAAACTAAATGGATGAAATCTCATAATACATAGATAATACGTTTATGATTCAAAAGGAATCAGTGTTTTTACTTGGTTTATAAATCAAAGTACAGATAATATTCATAGTTACACTATGTCTTCTCTAGCAAAACAAAAACTAGTTACTCGCACTTATCAAATGGGAGTCAGGTTTGAAGGTACCAGAGAGAAACGTAGAAAAAACGAGATGGAAGCTAACCAACGAATAAAAGGTTTGCAAGTTCAACAAGAAGACATCATCCGTGATAAGAAAGCTATCAAAGCAGCAATGGTATTAGCAAGAACAGATCCTAACCTAAATGCGAAGATAGGTGCTTCAAGAATATCCAAGATTACAAGTAATCAAAGAAACATCACACGTAGTGCTTATTACTGGCTCTTTGTTGCAGCCAAAGGTACAGTTGATAGAGAGAAGAAAGCTGAGGAATTCTTTGATCAACTTCTCCAAAGACCTGAACAAGCTGTAGAGTGGATAATCTTTGGTCGAAGTCCTAGAATGGAAAAATATCTCTACAAGAAATGGGAAGTTAGGAGACCATATGTAATCAACCTGATTCATGGGATTAGAAGAAAAATAGATAAATATTGTCCTGCAAAGCTCAAACTTAATTCTAAACTCCCACTTTTAACGCAACAAGAGATTGAAAGAGCTATTATCCGATGTTATAAGAAGAAATGTAAGGAATTAACCACTCCCCAGAAAAACAGATCAAAAGATGAGTTTTTAACGAACTTGAGATTGTTAGCGGAAAATGTTTCTATTGTTGCTCCAATGCTTACAGCTTGGAACAATATAGAACAACCTTCTCATTGGAAAAGTATAGGAGAACTAAATAAGAGAATTGCAGAAGCGGTAGGAAAACCAAAGAGAGTATTTTTCTCAGCATTGAGGACAGTTATTGTCTTCGCACTCTTTCCACAGATAGGAAAGACTGTCAAAGAAATAATTGAGAAAACCCATCCAGAAAAGGTTATCAATCCACCGTATAAAATGAAAAAGAAAGGTAGAGCACCTATAATATTGTTAACGAATGAAAGACATCTAGTGATGCGTCCAGGAGATTCTGAGCATATGACTTTTCTGGCAAGATCAGAGGGAGAGTTTGAGATAGGATTCTTGTTGAAAAACCACCCAAGAATAACAGCAAAATTAATATTTTCAAAAAAAGTTAGAGGATATTTGATTAACGGTGCTAGAATAAGAGTCCTCTATATTCGTTATAGTTCTGCACCTAATTACAAAGTAAGGGTATCTGTTGTTCTTGAAGGACCAGAAGAGGTTTTTATCAGTACAAAACTTACTAGAGAGTTTGCAAAGAATATCAAAGTAACAAAATCCGATTACATTGGTATTGATATTAATCGTGTAGGAAAACACATGATGGTATTTTCAAATGAAGCAAAGATTCCGAAAAAACTTCTAGTCTTAGCAGATAGATATCACAAATTAAGAAAAACAAAGATTCCAGAATTAAGCTACAGTTTGACAAACTTAGGAAAAAAGAAACAGTCTCCCAGATATGTAAAAGCTAAAGGGGAACTTTCAAGAATTACTCAGCGCAAATATCGAATACTAAAAGAAATAAAGAACACCTTACCTCATTTTCTTGCTGCTGTGATGGTAGAAGCTAAATGTAAAGTGTTAGTTCATGAAGACTTAGAAATAGACCCAAGGGGGAAAAGAGGAGCTTTAGCAAGGGCAATTCAAACTATGCCAAATAACTCTAACATCCTCGATAAAGCTATATTGATCGCTTCAAGTATTCTAGGTTTCGAACTCAAAAAGGAATCAGTTGATTGGAGGGGAACAAGTAGATATCATAATGGGTGCGGAGGAATAATAGAAAGAACACCAAAGAAGTATGATAGGGCACCATGTAAAAGATGTGGAAAGACAGTAAATACACACACCAATGCTGCGAAAAATGTAAGAGATAAAGGAATAAAGAAATTACAATCAGACCACTCCTCTCCGCATGTGAGGAGTATGGGGGATTCCCCATCAAGCAAATCTAAGCCCTAAGTGGAGACTTAGTAAGCTTCATAACATGCGATGCATGGCCAGTTTGCTAAAGAGTTTTTTATTTAATAGAGATTATCTAAAAAAGGGATGGAGCGGAGTCGGAGATTCGCACTCCGGTAAACGGTTTTGCAGACCGCGGCATATCTTCTTTGCTAACTCCGCTTAATTCTCTTGAGCTATTTTTTTCTTCTTTCCTTTAATAAAAAAGTTTTCTATCCTTCAGATGTTAATTTCTTTTAGCTTGAGCTTCTTTCTGTTCTTCTTCACTCTTTTTATTCCTCTCT
>MEHH01000044.1 GCA_001940755.1 Candidatus Heimdallarchaeota archaeon AB_125 | reverse complement strand
GCATACCACCAGGCATTGAACTCATCTTCATTCTTTGAGATCCGCTTTGGTCTGGCATTGCTGCAGCCATTCCTGCAGGAACTACCATTGATTTCTGTAAATCAACATCGAGTGTTTCTGGTTTCTTCGATAGATTTATTATCGTCTCTATTACCTTTTTGAGTAATGAGTGAAGAACCTGAGAAAGCAATTCAAGCTGAAGAAGAGGATGTAGTCAGTGAAGAAATTAAGAAGCTGAATAAATCATGGATCAAAAATCCTTACATAATCGTGGCTAGCTTGATTCTTGGACCTGCAACATTTGTTGGAGCTTTTTTCATAGATTATTATACAGTATGGCACTCTATACTACAAACAATGGTATTCATAGTTTCCGCAGGATTTTTCGTAATTCTCTTTTCATATGGTTTTAATCATCTGTGGCTCTATACTCTTAAGAAAAAGTCGAATAGAGATTATATCAGTTTGACTTCAATTCAATTAGGGATAACTATATCACTCATCATTAATGCAGTAAAAATTTTACCAAATATTGCAGCAGAAAAAGCAGAAAATTCTTCGATATTTCTAATTCTAACAATTGTGTATTTTGTCGTAGTTGGAATATTTATGTTAACTCTGTATTTTACAGTCAGAAAAATAAAACTACCCATCGACTTCAATGATTATATAACTATCACAATTGCAGTTCTACTTGGTGTCATATTTGCTCTAGTTACATATTATGGAGTATTCTACTTGGATCAATTTTCGTTTAATCATGTGTTTGGTTGAGTGCATCTACTAATGATTAGAATGATTGTGTTGAAAAATACACAAACAGTTTTTTTAAAGATTAAAGCTTTATTAGATTAAATTTATATCGTAAGAAGGTGAACTTTGGTCATGAAAAGAAGAATCTCTAAGGGAGTAGTGTTTTCTGTTGTCGTAATTTTGATGATAGCCAATTTATCAGGTCAACAGTCTAATGTGAATGCAAATTCAGTATCAAATAAGGATATGATATTCTTCAAAGATTCTAAAAATGTAATTTTCATAGTAACAGAAACATTTCTCGATAGCAATAATCGTTCCCATTTATTCATCCAACTCAATTTTGATAATGGGTCATTTGTTATATTCCATATTTTTGAAGATACAATACTTGAAATTGATAGAGATTATTATTCAATGGAGATATTTGAAGCGAGAGAGTTAAATGGAACAGTTTATCTAATCTATAACTTCAGAGGACAGATATACAATAGTGTTGTAAGGGTATATTCTTGGAAAGAAGGAATATCAGATAGTTCTACATTATATTTTACACATGATTACTATTATGGTTTGTACGTTTTTATGGATAATATAAGCTATCATGTAATCATAACAGATTCTACTTATGATTCAGAAACGCAAATTACACACATAAGAAAATTCGAGAACGAAACTGAGATTACTACCTATCATACTCTCCCATACATGGTCTATGAACTTAGAGAAATTCTTCTTGTAGATGATCAGATTTTTGCTTTTTATGAAAGTTACAGCTTTAATACTTCAGACTATCATTCATATATGATTCTTGTTGGAATAACAGATGTGGGTTATTATAACTCTTCAGTACTGAAACTAGCTGATGAATGGTATAATCCTCAAATTTTCGCAAAAGAAAATAATCAATTCTATCTTATTATTAAAGATGATAATAAACTTTCAACGCTTAGTTTTGGAGTGAATGAAACAATTAATGAAAGCTCATTTCATTACATCTATCTTGACGATTATTATTGGGGAAATTATGATGCTTTCTTATATGAAAATAAGACGTACATTGTTTATTCTGAATATGATTATATCCTCTATGATATGGTTCCTAGAAATAGAGATTATGATAACATAAAGAAAACCTTGACAGTAATTACTGATGATAATGTTACATTGCAAAAAGATGAGATAGTCCTAAACGATTTTAGTATAAATTACCCATATAATTCATTTAATTATCATATTGTTGAAAATGGATCTTTTATAGTTCATTATTTCTCCAAAGTAGAATCAAAGGAATTAGAAGGATTCAATTTTATCGATAAATATGTATATGCTCTGAAAATATCAACTAATTTAGATATCTATCTCCCTGAGACTGTTCTCTTATTTAACCTTAAGAATTATTCAAGTTTTGCTTACTTCTGGATTAGGTACTGGGCAGCAATTGTGGTTCCTATAGTCTCAATAGGAATTACTTATGCCATATTCCGAAAACGTGTTAATAGATCTATTAGAAAAATGGTAAAATTCCTTACAAGACCAATAATACCAAATGTAGAAACATGGAAGCTAATTTTCATCAATTTCTGGTTATTTGTCAGGAATGCATCCAATCTGATATTCACCTTATGGAAAGCAAACAAGAAAAGACTACTAATCAGTTTATTAGGATTGACAATTCTTGCATCTATAATAGTAACAAGCACAACATTATTTGATTCGAAAAGGAGCTCATTGATAATTCAATATGTTGAAACAGCTGATCCTGGTCATGATTACTATCTATCTTTGGAGTATAGATTTAATTTAGCTGAAACTAATGAAGCTGCTCAAAATTATATCAACGAAAATTATACTGAAATGGCTATGAGTGCAATTATGAATAAAATTACAAGCTCAACATCACTTTTCTCCAAGATAATTGCAGATTATTACTATTCTCTCAAATCAACGTTGATTACGTACAATATAACAATGGGCCTCAGTAATCACTCAGCAGTAGATTATCTTGGATTTCAACAAAATTATAGCTCTGTTCTTGAACAATTACTCTTAGATGGTAAGCTGCCTAATAACCGCAACGAAGTAATGATCTCTTCGTACGATGCAATGTACTATGGCATTGGAATCAATGATACAATAGTACTGAACTCAACATCAGAAGCAACTTTCGTTGATTATCCTACAATGAATTTAACTGTTACAGGAACCTATACAAATCCACCAAGATCTTTACTGGTATCTATCTGTGAAGATCATAATCTTCCATCTGATCCTTTGTCGTCTTTATTATATTCTCGATATCCTTCATTGATTACTTTTACACCATATTACTTAGAGAATTTTGAGAATATTTCAACATATGAATTCTCCCTTAAAGGAGAAGTACAATTTGTTTATGATTTTAGTCAATTTGAACCCAAAGATCTAACACTCCTTATTGAAGAAATAGAACTATTGATGGAAGATGCTCCTTATCCATTTGTATTTGATGATAACGGTTCATGGTATGTTCTGGGAGAATTAATGTATATTTTCCAAAATATAGGCTTTGACATGCAAACTACACAATTTCTGATTATTTTCTTATCAATCCCAATTCTTTATCTAGCACTGTTTTTAACTTTCGAGGTAAACGAGATATTTAGTACAAGTTTTGAGCAAGAAATAAGGATTCTAAGCTCAAAAGGTGTATCAACGGGAATGATTACTTTCATCTATTCATCGATGAAATTCTTCGAATCATTAGTAGCTACATTTCTAGGATTTGGGGTGAATATGTTAGTGCTTCCAGCTTTGCTTAAAGTAAACAAGTTTCTAACTTTTGATACTCCATTATACTCTCTAAATCTTGCTAGTTTACCTGCAGCTATGGGATCAACCTTTCTATTATTAATCATCATATCGGTTCCAAGAATTATTAAAATTTCTACAGCAAAGAAGAAGGTGGAAAAACCTCCGAAAAAATTCATTCAATTGATGAAAAACATTCGGATGCATTATATTCTAACTATACTCTTTGGTGCAGGACTAACCTTCTTATCATATTGGTTGCTTGGAGTAACTGCATGGGATATTGGCCCTATGTCAGCATCAGCTTTATTGGTAATATTCATCTATCTAATGGGAATTGGAGTAATGATAGCTCTGTTAGGATTTGGATTACTTCTACGTGAAATACATAAAATTATTATGATAGCAATAAGTAAAGCAGCTTGGATAATCAGGAAGAATCTTTTCTCATTTTCATTGGTTGAAATCAGATCAGATATAAAACTGTTTAACAATACTTTCCTAACTTATCTTATTCTTGTCAGTTTGGTTATACCTTTTGCAGTTTCACCAATGTTAATTCAAGAAAAATCTCAAACTGAAGCTTATTTTTATGGCGGAAGTGACATTTATATCACTAATTGGGATGAATATAATGCTTCTTTAGCAATTGATATACTGGAATATCCTGAGATTAGTTCTATAACCAATGTATCTCAGATATATGGAAACTATCATTGGAATTACTTCGAGATTTATCTTCTAAATGATTCAGAAGATTTTCTTTCAACGTCATACAAGCCAAAGAAAAATATTTTCGAAAATTGGGATACAAATGTAGGGCAGTTGAATGACTCTCAATCCATGTTGGTATCAGAATCATTTAAAGAATATCTAGCAGGTGGAGAGGATGTTTACTCCTTCGTCAGAGAAGGTCCTATAAATGATACAATAATAGAATTTGACTTGATCTCATCGTTTGATTATTTTCCTATAGTCTATGATGAAGGACCTGCAGATTTGTCAGATCCATTCTATTCAGAAGTAGGTTTTGCATTAGTGATGACTCTTGATAATTTTAATTTAATTGCTGATTTGATTGATGTAACAACAAAGGCATTTGAGAGATTATTAATTAATGTTAGAGATGATGTGAATCAAGAGGATATAACGACCAAACTTAAAACAGATTTAGGGATTGAGGTTATTTCAACAAATGAAATAACAGATGAGATATTGTTTACTTTGATTCCCTTCTACTCTGTACTAGTAGCTGAATTCGTGTTTGGTATTCTAATATGCATAGCTGCTGTTGTATTTACTTCATTGAGCAACCCATTGAAAATTCTACAGCGAAGAATAGTTAAACATGACATTTTGAAGAAAATAGGTATTCCAACTAACAGAATTATCTTTCTGTCTGCATTGGAGCTATTTATAGCGTGTATATTACCAGGTTTAGCACTTGGAGCAGGTGGAGGATATGGACTACTTAGTTTGTTTAGTTGGATATTCATTAACCCACCTTATACTGATAGTTTACCATTTGCAACGATTATACCTTATCATGTAGGATTAGTGATTTTTCTAGGAATTCCGTTACTTTTCTATTCAATATTTATCTTGTCGATGAGCAGGAATTTCGCAAAATATAGACCTAAAAATTTGGAGTGATAAAAAAATGATAACATGTAATGATGTAATAAAAATTTACTCGGATCATGACACTGAATTGAAAGTAGCAGCATTAAGAGGATTAGATTTTAAAGTAAGAGAAGGGGAACTTGTCTCCATCATTGGTCCTTCTGGTGCTGGAAAAACAACCCTAATCAAAATTCTCTCTGGTATAGAACAACCAACAAGTGGAGATATTATAATCAATGGAATGGATTTCAATAAACTGGATGAATTCGAGCGAAGGGATTATAGATTCAACCATTTAGGAATCATCAACCAATTCACAAGCGAAAATCTATTTACTCATCTCAGTGTAAGACAAAACCTTCTCATTCCAAAGAGGTTGTTTTTCTTACCTAAAGAACAATCTCGAAAAGAAACGGACGGATTATTAGAAATTCTTAACCTTAAACATGTTGAACATAACACAGTAGATAAATTATCTGGTGGTGAAGCGATGAGATTATCTATGGGTGTTGCTTTAGCAAAGAATCCAAGCGTTCTGTTAGCAGATGAACCCACTGGTCAACTTGATTCTATGAATACTGAAGGTATGATAGAAACCATCAAACAAATTAATCAAGAAATGGGTAAAACTATTCTAGTTGTGACTCATGATATAAGATATAGAAATGTCTTTGAGAAAAGCTTCGTAATTAGAGATGGTAAGCTTGCAGGGATAGGTAAAGATATTGGTAAAGATGAATTAGAATTCCTCTTACATGCTTCTGAGCTAAATAAAGCTTATATGGATGCATCAAATTATGTTCGCATACCTGATGAAATTAAATCACTTACGGGATTAGGAGAAATAATTGAATTCGATACACATCCGTCACGCAAAGTTGGAATGTTCTGGAATCCAGAAAAAATAACTAGAGATAAAGTCTATGAAATGATTTCCAATCCTATGGAGGATATTGATGATAAAATAGAACAAATTTCATATGAAGAAGTTGAAAAACTTCTTAGTAGAGAATTTATCCCTCCAGAGAAAGCTAAACCAATCGTTAGAATAAAGAATATGTCAAAAGGATATCAATCTAGAGCAGGATTTACAGAAATAATTACGAATCTTAATTTGAACATAGATAAGGGAGATTTTGTTTTCATTTCGGGACCATCAGGAGTTGGAAAAACAACTTTGCTTAATCTAATAGCTGGTTTGATTAAACCGAATAAAGGATCCATCAAGGTACAGAATTTCTCAATTAATGATTCAAACGAAAAGCAAGTATCTTTGTTTAGATTGAATAATATAGCCTATATTACTCAACATAACAATCTCTTTAGTCCTTTACCAATAAAGGATAACTTCATCTTACCGAATATTTTCTCTAAGAAGAAGAATGACAAAGATTATGGATTATCTATAGCAAAAGAGTGTTTCATTGATCATAAACTAGATTCATATCCAGGAGAACTTTCTGAAGGAGAAAAACAAAGAGCTGCTTTAGCTACTTCATTAACTAGAAGAACAAGCGTGATACTTGCAGATGAACCAACTGCAAACCTTGATACAGAACTAGCAAGGTCAATAATGGACTTACTCATGGATACTGTTAGGATAAACAACGCTACGATTATTACTTGCTCGCATGATCTTACTTTACTTCGACCAGGATTTCGACATATAAGATTACTTGATGGAAATATTCTAGAAGATGCCAGAGTAACTAAAAAAGACTTAAAAAAGATTGTCACAGAATATCTCCAAATAAAGCAAAACAAGGGAAAACGGAGGTCTAAGAAGAAATAGTTCATGCCTAGCCACAAATTGTTTCTAAACATTTTTATAGCTCCAAATATATATGAAATGTTAGTTTAATCCTCTACAAAGGGGATTAAGTGGGTGAAAAAAATTTGAAAAAATTTGGAATTTTTGCTGTCATGTTATTGCTTATAGCACCAATAGCTATTCAAACATCTGCTATAATACCACCACCAACAGATTTCTATTTCCATCCTGATTTAATTGCAGGAGCTGAATTAGAATGGCAGTTGAAGAAAAATGCTTTCAACTTCGAAGGAGTTGAAGAAGTAGACTATGATATAGTAGCAGGAATTGAATGGGGAGTAGGATCAGTATTTAAGATAGTACTTACACAGAACCTTAATGACTTACCTTTAACTGATCCATCAGATCTTTTCGGATATGAAGGAGACTGGGCAGATTTCTATCTAGATGGAGTTTTAATAACTGAAAATTCTACAGACATTGAATTCTTTGATTATTCAACAAGTCTTGTTTATGGTCTGTTTGAAACAGGTATATTTCCATTTATTATGCCTTTGACTTACAACTATGGTTCAGGAAATGAAAGTTTCTTCCAGCTATTCTACGATGAACTAAAGTTGAATGAATTTACAGATACTCCTGAACCTGGAATAACAATATTCTACACAGTTTCAATGGATGAAAAACGGTTAACTGTTAATACTGGAATGGATATGAGTATATCTGAATATGGATTTTCACTTAAAGGAGAAGTTGATGCATCTATAGTATACGATGTTCAGGATGGAGTATTAGATGAAATAAAGATTTTTGTGAAAGCAAGTGCAATGGGTTTCACAATTAAATATAATTTCCTCTTAGTAAATACTACAAGTCCAGTCAATCTTGATTTCGAATGGATATCAGGTATAGTAGCTTTTCTAAGTATTGGTGTTATGGTAGTATTCTTGAAAAGAAGGAGATAAGGTCTCCTTTTAGCTTTTTTCTTTCATAATTTTTCATAGCCTTTATGCGAACATTTTTTTGTAATTTTCATCTAGTTGTGTATTATGAATTCTAAAAAGAATATATTTGTCTTAATAACGATAGTTATTTTCTTAGTTGTACCAATAATACCACAACAACAAGCGTTTGCAAAATATACTATCAATGAAATAACTGATACAAAAGATGATATTAGTAATCAAAGTAATTTACCTAAATTGCTTCCACCTCCACCTGGTAATCCAAATTATACATATGATTACATTTACAGTTTGGGAGCAGATTATGCAGAAGCAATCTTCTTATCAATCGAAGATCTTTTTCCGTTTACCAATATTCCATCTAACAGGATATATGATTTGACTGTGGTTCAATATGCATTAACTTGTATAGATTTATACTATGTGACGAGTGATGTGAACTATCTGAATTCTGCATTAGCTGCATCTCTTACACTTAACTTAGATGTTAATGGTAGTTTCATCGTAGGCGAGGATTTAACTTCAGTTTACGAATTGAATGCAGATGAAAATCTCTTACTTGTACTCATGTATGAAAGACTAGCAGAAGCTCTAGTCGTTGGTGGAGATATCTCAAATGCTAGCATCATAACTGGCTTTGCTGATTCATTGCTGGGAGACATTACGGCACTTTTCTATGATTCTGCAACTACAGCTCTTAATTCAACTTTACTAGTAAATCAATCACAATTTATAGTTCAACCCTCTTTTCGATTTCCATCCGCAAGAGCAACAGGTTTGTACTTTATGGCAAACTACAATGCTAATGATAGTAGTAGATTTTATACAGAATCTAAAAATGCTTTAGATTTTTATAGAACCTTTGTAAACACATCAGTTCTATTACCTACAAGCGATAATGGCTTTCTCTATTACTCAACATTCAGTTCAGGTTCTGCTTCAGATGCTGAAGCTGATCTCCAAGGAAATATCTATATGAATACAGCATTAATGCAACTTAGTCAATACTTAACAGAGACAGGAGATGCAACTGGAGGGTTAGATCATTTCAATTGGACTACAATGGGTGAGGAAGCAATTAAGGAGTATTTCAAAAGTCCAGATACTAGTCTATTTCATACAAAATATGATTTAGGAATGCTTGTACTTGAAGATGTTGCTTTTACTTATGAAAACTGTCTTTATTTATCTCATCTAATTGAATATAAGAGAAGTCGATTAAGTATAACAGGAATTAATCCACCTTTCATGGAAGTAAATGATTTATTTAATGAAATGTTCATGAGTGTATTTTTCGCACCTGATTTATTCACTGCAGGAATTACTAAAACTGGGGCAAATTTAGATTTGATTTTTGACCTTCCTCATAGTAATCCACATATTGTCAATTATCAAGCAATAACAATGTTAGCTAAATTCTATCCATTAATATCAATGATAGCATATCCAAATCAAATTTTATTAAATAAACCTACAATATTTGATTGGGTATTTGATTATGCAGAAACAACTTCTATTTTTGGTAGTTGCAATAAGACATTTTCATTAAATTACCAACTAAGTGTTTCATCTCAAACAATATTAAGTATTCAACATCCAGAAAACTACAGAATCAATACAACAATCCTGAACGGTGTAAGACTTCAAGGTTCTCAAGTAGCTAAACTAAATATTACCACAGATCAAGGAGGAAATCATGATGTAGACTTTGCTGTATCTCTTTCAGGTTTCTTAATTTTTGATTCTACCTTAAGTATTTATGTGGATAAAATAATCGTGCTAAACACAAATCCTACCAACTTGGAAGTTACGGAATTGGTGGATAAAGATCTAATTCTAACGGTTTATCTTGAAGATGAAACAGGTTTAGGAATTGACAATGCTGAAGTTATGGTTTATAGTGATATTGATTCTGTTCTGAATATATCCAAAATTACAGATTCTGGGGGATATGTTACTTTCTATATACCTATTGGAGAATTAATACCAGATCCATTACCTGAAGGAGTAGAGTCGTCTTTCAATACATCAATTGAGATTCTTGCTACCAAAACTGACTATCTTCCTACAATTATCTATAAGGATGTAAATGTTAAATTAAACAATCTTATACTTGATTTAAATCCCTCACCTCCAGAGGTTAAAGAAGCATCTGATCTCTCTTTGTATTTAGATGTTACATCAAGAATCCCGGCATCGATTTTCAATCCAATTGCTAGGTTATTCATAAATGGAATACCATATGAAACCAGTTCTCATAAATCAACTTGGGATCTGCCCACAACTGTTATTATAGAAAAAAGCTGGTTAAGAAATGGAACTGCTGCTCCAGTGATTGTTGATGTTTTGATCACAGCTGATGGATTAACTGAACCTCAACATTTCACGTTTGAAGTTCTTGTTGAACCTTTAGGAACCTTAGAAAGAATTTACATGTGGATTGAAGTAGCTCTTCGATCAGATGCTGTAAAAATAATAGGTGCTTTGGGAATACTCTGGGGTATTCTATGGAGACAATTCAGTCTTTATGTAATAAAAAGAACCAGAAGATGTCCATATTGTGGAGATATTGCAAGAAGAAAGTATCCTTATTGTAAGAATTGTGGATTGAAGGATGAATCACTAGAGTATAAAAAGAAACTAAAGAAAGATAATAAAGAAGCAAGAATTAAAGCTGCAGAACAAGAAGCTATTGATGAACCTTTACAACCTATAGTACAACAATCTGTTCAACAACCACCAGTTGAACAACCACCAGTTAAAAAGAAATTTGATGATTCATCTGGTAATACTTTTGATAAAAAGAATGACGACGATTACAATTACTAACTTTCTTTTCTTTTTCTTCTTTTTCTATATTTCTTCTACTAGCTTTGAGATCTCCTTTCTACATGAAGCTGGGAAAATTAGAAGATTATTATATTTTGGTTTAGTTAAGCTTGCAATAACATCAGATACTTCAGAAAGTTGTTTCAACTGACCATCTTTCATTTTAATCATAATTGCATTACGATCTGTTTCCTCATAGGGAGTATAGTATCTACTTCCAAACTGGTCGATATCCCAGCTGACAGTAGGATAACCATGTTTTCTAACAATGAAGTTAATCTTTTCTGAGTTTTCCAAAACTTTAGCAGCCATATCTTCAGTTAGAGGAATGCTCTTGTACAGACTTCTTCGAAGAATTTCATTTGCTAACTTCTTGATGAAATCGTCATTTTGTTCTTTTGCAACTGAATAATGTAGTTGTGTATAAATTACATCATCAGTTAGAGTCATCAAAGTTTTCCAGTATGGTTTTTCTGTAAAATCTTTAAGAAAAGGAAGACTAGCTACATTCTTTCCCTCATCAATTTTCTGAATCATTTGAGAGATGAAAAGTTTCAACATATATTCATAACATCTGACTGTCTTGTGGAAGTAAACTCTACTAAATTGCATATAGAGAGCGAGAACTACTTGTTCAATAGACTGAACACCCTTTTCTCTGATAAGCATAGTTCCCTCTTGTGTCAACTCCATCATATCAAATAATCGTTCAAGATTATACATTCCAAAGGATACACCAGTTGCAACTGAATCTCTCATCAAATAATCGAGAGCATCTGCATCCAATTGTGAATTAATAATTTGATTTTTGAAAGGTTTATCATCAACACTTTTCCCTTGTATAAGCTTACCAATTTGCTTTCTATCATAGCCTTCTCTATCTAAAATTACAGCAATTTCCGATTCACCATCAAGAACAATTTGCTCAGATATATTCTCATGTCTAACAAATATTCCATATTTATTGTTACAATCTGGATTTTCATAATTTTTGCATAACAGTCGAGTAGTATCTTCAAACATATGTGAAAAAGGCCCATGACCAATATCATGAATTAATGCAGTTAAACTCACTTGTTTTATTTCATCCTCTGTATAAACATTAGGATGTTTTTTATTCAAAAACCGTCCTATCCTGTTTGCTACGTGATGAGCACCTAGACTGTGCATGAATCTACTATGAGTAGCAGATGGATAAGCTGCAGAAACTCCACCTAATTGAATAATTCGTCGTAACCTCTGGAATTCCCATGTATCAATTATATCAATGATAACCTTGTCATAAATATCGATATATTTGTGAACTTGATCAGCAATGGACCTATAAACAGACATTATGTTGTAAAAGAAGAATTAGTTCATAACTTTTTGGTATGAACAGAATAATCTGGACAACTTCTGGACAAATATTCTTATAATTTCTTTCTTATGATAATTTGAGAAAAATGAATATAGCAGTGATAGGAACAGGTTATGTTGGATTGGTTACAGGAACCTGTTTTGCAAGTAAAGGACATGATGTAATCTGTGTCGATGTTATAGAAGAAAAGATTCTAAAAATCAACCAAGGAATTGCACCAATCTATGAAGAAGGATTAGATGAAATGCTGAAAACTGTTGTCAGTGAAAAAAAGCTAAAAGCTACCTTAAGCATGAGTAATGCTATAACTAACTCTGAACTCATCTATATCTGTGTTGGAACACCTTCGAAAGAAGATGGAACCTATGATTATGTCTATTTAAGAGATGCTTCACAGAAAATTGGTGAGGAGCTAAAAGAAATAGATGATTACAAAGTAGTTGTCGTAAAGAGTACATGCTCTCCTGGAACAACAATGAATCTAGTAAAACCAATTCTTGAAGAAACAAGTCAAAAAAATGCTGGAAAAGATTTCGGTTTGGGAATGAATCCTGAATTTCTCAGAGAAGGTGTAGCTATAGGAGACTTTCTGAATCCTGACAGAATCGTTATTGGAGGAATAGATGAGCAATCTCAAAGGATAGTTGCTAAATCTTATCATGGTTTTGAAAGCCCATTTCTATATGTAGATACAACTACGGCTGAAATGATCAAAATTGCTTCTAATTCGTTTTTGGCTATGAAAATTTCTTTTATTAACGAAATAGCAAACATAGCTGAGAAAATTGGAAGTGATATAGAAG
>MEHH01000043.1 GCA_001940755.1 Candidatus Heimdallarchaeota archaeon AB_125 | reverse complement strand
GTAATAGTAAGTACAGCATTATTTATTGCAGGAGCGGGGATAATCAGAGCTGCTGCTGATTTCATCCAAAGTTATGTAAATGAAGTATTAGCTAACAAAATCACAAAAAATGTAACTGAAGAATTCTATAAAGGAATGCTTGAAAAAAGTCAGGAATTTCATGATCGAGTTAGAATAGGAGATGTGATGGAAAGAGCTACATACGATACAAGACAAATGAATATTTTCATATCACATGGAATAAAATTTCTTTTTGAAGGAACATTTACGCTAATTTTTTCAGTTTCACTAATGATCTGGATTAGTCCCAAATTAACATTATTACTTGTAATGGCTCTACATTTCTATATAGTAACACTCAGAGATTATAATAAAAAATTACGTCCTATTTCAAAAGCTCAAATGGAGCAAAATAGTTTATTGAATGCTAGATTACAGGAAAGTGTTACAGGTATTAGAGTAATCAGAGCTTTTGTTAAGGAACAGAAAGAAATTGAAGAGTTCGACAAAGAAACAGATAAACTGAGAGAGATTAATACTCAAAGAGGAATCATCAGTGCCAAATATTATGCAGTTGTTATAACTCTCCTAGTAATAACTCTAAGTTTCGTTTGGGGATCTTATGAAGTAATAAATGGAAGTTTAGGAATTGGAGAATTGATTACTTACGTTTTTCTCATGATGACTCTTACTATGCCAACATGGCAGTTTGGGTGGGCAATTACTCAATTCCAGATCGGCATGGCAGCTGCAAAGAGAGTTTATGAGATGATGGAAATGAAAATCAAACTTGAGGAATCTTCCACTCCGAAAGATTGTCAATCATGTCAAGGAGAAATAAGATTTGAAGGTGTTTCTTTTTCCTATAACGGTAAGAGTAGTAGGAACAATGCACTAAATAAAATCAATCTAGAAGTTCCAGGTGGGTCTACAGTAGCTATAATTGGCAATCCAGGATCAGGAAAATCTACTTTAATCAAACTGCTCATGCGTCTTTATGATCCTACAAATGGTAATATCTTCATTGATGATGTAAATATTAGAGATATGCGTATATCTCACCTTAGAGGCCATATTGGTGTAATTGAACAAGAAGTATTTCTATTTAGTAAATCAATTAGAGACAATATTGCTTATGGAAAACCAGATGCAACTGAAGAAGAAATTTTGCAGGTTTCTAAGTTAGCTCAAGCACATGAATTCATTATGAGTTTTGACAAAGGGTATTCGACAACGGTAGGAGAGCGCGGAATAACCCTTTCTGGTGGTCAGAAACAAAGAATAGCAATTGCCAGAGCTCTCTTAGTAGATCCATCCATCTTAATACTTGACGATGCTAGTTCTGCCATTGATGCTGAAACAGAAAGAAAAATTCAAACAGCAATTGCGAATGTATTAAAGAATCGTACTACTTTCATTATTACACATAGATTAGCAACCATAAAAAATGCTGATGTTATTATCGTTTTGAAAGATGGACATCTCAGAGATAGTGGTGCTCATGAGGATTTAATCCTTAGAAATATTGATTACAGAAGATTATTTGAAAGATTTTCTGAGCTTCCACCAATGATAGCAATGGAGGGTGATTAACATGTCTGAAGAAGAAGAAGAATTCAAAAAAACTTATGACAGACAATATTCAGATAAAGAACTCCTTGGGAGATTCTGGATATACTTAAAGAAGTATAAACTTCAACTTATTGCAATTATTGTTGGTATAGTAGCAACAGCTGTTGTAACCATTCTCCCACCTTCTATGGTCCAGAATGGATTTGATATTCTTGCAAATAGAACTAATCCATTTCCACAATCTGTAGAAATAATACCATCAACAGTCTACCTATGGAAATTTCAAATCAATGTCTGGAAAGCTGTTCTTCCATATGCTCTTGGATATGTTGCTTTGAACTTGTTTTTATGGCTAGCAATGGTTTTATTGAATATTCTAGTCACAATAGTTTCCCAGAAGATAATAAAACGAATTCAAATGGATACTTATGAAAGTTTACAGGAACATGATCTGAATTACTTTGATACGCAATCAACAGGTCAAATTATGAGTAGAATAACTAACGATTCTCAAGAACTAAGTGAGATGATCAATGTTGTTTCACAATTTATTTCTAACGCTTTTGTAATGGTTGCAGTTCTAATATGGATGTTTGTTATTAACTGGAGGTTAACATTTATCACACTTGGAATGGCACCATTTGTTTTTCTTGTAGCTATTCTATTTAGAAGGATAACTAGAATGACTACAGGAAAATGGAGAGCAGCTATTGGAGAAGTAAATGCTTCATTCCAGGAGAGTGTTTCTGGTATAGCAGTATCTAAAGCATTTGGAAGAGAAGAAAAGTCAAGAGAGGAATTCAAAGTAATAAACCAAGCAACTTTCTTCCATGCAAAGAAAAGAGCCTTTGCAGTAATGGGTATCTGGCCTCTTATGGATGGTATAAGTACAGTTGGTGTGTTCGGTATCACTCTCTATGGAAGTTGGTTAATTTTTGGTGATTTAGCATCTTCATCTATTATACTACTATTTCTCTTACTTCTGAATAGATTCCTGTATCCTCTTATGCGTGTTGCATCACAGTTTTCAGTTATTCAAAGTGGGTTTGCTGCCATGGAAAGAGTATTCAGTATTGTCGATGCTGAGAAAGAAATTACTAATCCAGATAATCCAATAATGAGAGAACTGCAAGGACAGATTGGTTTTGAAAATGTTCACCATCAATATGTACAGGGAGAACTTGTACTGAAGGATATCAATCTGAACATTCAATCAGGTGAATCAATCGCAGTCGTAGGTCATACTGGTGCAGGTAAAACTACTATTGCTTCTCTATTAATGAGATTTTACGATATCAGTCAAGGTTCGATTAAGATTGATAAGGTAGATATAAGAGAGTATGATTTACATTCTCTTAGATCACAAATAGGTCTAGTATCTCAAGATGTTTTTCTATTCAGTGGTACAGTGTTGGATAATATTCGATATGGTAAACCTGATGCTAGTTTATCTGATGTACAGAAAGTTATAGATGTTGTAGCAGCTCAAGAATTCATTGACGCTTTACCTGATGGATTGGAAACTGAGTTAGGAGAAAGAGGGAAAGGATTATCTGCAGGACAACGTCAAATGGTCTCGTTTGCTAGAACACTACTAACAGATCCAAAGATATTGATTCTTGATGAAGCAACCGCAGCTGTAGATGCTTATACTGAATGGAAGATACAAGAAGCATTAGATAAACTTCTTGCTGATAGAACTTCAATAGTTATTGCTCATCGTCTTACTACTATAAAAAATTCTGATAGGATTATTGTTCTTGATCAAGGAGAAATTGCTGAGGAAGGCAATCATGATACTTTAATGGAGAAGAAAGGTCTTTATTCAGAACTCTATGATACTTACTTCAAACATCAATCAGCTGAATGGATTTCCGAAATAAGTGAAGTTTTTACTGATTGAGTTCTCTTTGTATATTAGATAATGCTTATTAGTTTCCTAACATGAATTTTCGCAAGTGATTCCAATGAAACAGCTTTACAATATTTCCAATGCTACCAAACATCTCAAAATAGCAACAACTGCAATGATTGTTGATGAAGATCCAGAGAAGAATTTACAAAGAATGACCAATTTCATAGAAGAGATCAAACAAAATCACCCAGATGTTGAACTAATTGTATTTGGAGAAACAATTCATGGTTGGTTCTTTAATTTCAAGACAACAGCAGAGTATCATCACAAAATCTCTGAGTCTGTACCTGGAAAAACAACAGAAGTAATGTCTGAACTTGCTTCAAAAAATAATGTATACCTTAGCTTTGGAATCAATGAAAAAGACCAAGATGTTTTTTACAATTCTCAAATATTGATAGATCCTTTAGGAAAAATTACTGCAGTACATCGTAAAAGGAAAATGAGAGAATCATTTTTTGCTCCAGGGGAACATCCTGTAACTGTCACTCAAATTAAAGATATCAAGACAGGAATCGTCATTTGTTATGATGTTCAAAGTAAAGAAGTCAATAAAGCTTTGAGAAAAAGTAAATTAGATTTGATTATTCATAGTTTAGCAGACGATAAAGATCATAGATGGTTTGGAACTGGTTATCTTTCCCGAAGTTATGATGCTTGGTTAATTAATGCGAATCGATTTGGGGAGGAAGGCGGTCACTATTGGAACGGTTGGTTATCAATTGCTAATCCTCTTGGTAAGATTTGTATTAGTGGTCTGGAAAAGGAACAATACCTCTACTATGAGATTGGAATAGTAGAGCAAAAAAGATTCATCAAGACTATAAGGAAAATGTATGTTAGGCTTGGACGCATATTTCATGTGATTAAGAATTTAGATTTAGCTTTAGCAACTGTTTTTGATAGATCTAAAGTTAAAAAGAATAAGAAATAAGATATATAATCTTAATTTTCATAGTATTGCAAAGAGTACTACCTTCTTGTTTACTCCACCTTTTTAGAAGAATATATCTCTGCTCATAGTCTTGTCTAGAGATACTATCCTACCTTATTAGAAATTCCCTTCTTATATAATACTTCAAGCTTACGCAAATAATACATTAAAAGTTTCTTTGCTTTGAAAAACAATTTTATATTTCCTTCTGTAATAACAGAACTGATGATAAAAATAGTAATTCTTGTGGGGAGTATAATCACAATTAGTTTCGCTGTTTGGCATTTTATTGTTCCTTGGAGATACAGGTGGTTTAGTTACATGCCAAATATTTCTAAAGAACTGGAAAATGCGATTAAAGCAACTAACTTCTTCTTTGCTCTTTCTTTATTGCTACTAGGAAGTTTGTCTTTAATTGTTACCAGTATGTTATGGACTAATACCCTAATCATCAAATTAGTATTAATTATCATGTCTATTCTATGGACGGCAAGAGTGATTTTTCAAATTGTTAAACCTCAAGGAAAACAGATTCAGCATGTTTCCACAATTATGCTAGGTATGTTTATCATAACTGATTTATTGTTTATTATCCCAACTTTCTTCGTATTCTTCGCATAATTTAGAAATATTAATATAGAAAGCAAGGTGTTAGAAATAATAGAGATGATATTATGCCTCGTCCAGCAGCATTCATAGGTGGAGCTTTAACAGCAGTAGGAATTTTTGGTGTGATAATTTCAATCGTTGAACTAACAGACAGATATTGGTGGTTTCTGTTTTACCTTGCAATAGGGATACTAGGTGGTTTCTCTTTGGGATCAGTTTCAGCATCCTTCAAGGAACAAGAGAAAAATGCATATCTGACTCTAACCGGTTTTATGTTAGCAGCTCTTATTCTACTATCTGTCTTTCTCGGAGTTTGGCAAAGTAGTAATCCTGCACTCAACACTGTAATTGGTGGTATTTGGGTAATCATAATCGCAGCTGCCTCAGGATTGGTTTCCTACATAGGTACGACATTAATGTCGGTTGGAGATAGAAAATAATTTATCGTTAACACCAACACAATCTTTTTTTTCCCATAATACTTAATACCTCGTAAGTAGCTTTACATTAAAAAAGAGAGAACGATGTTTATGAAAAATATAAAATTCTTTCACATAGGACAATTTTTCACCCTAAGGGCCTTACTATCTACACTTATTGGTGCAGGATTAGCAGTAGTAACTGAATTTGTTCTTCCTAAGTACGGAATACTTCAAATCCCTGCAATTCAATCCTTTATAACACCTACAACCATAACATTTACTCTTGCTGTGATATTAATTTTCAGCACATTAGCAAAGAATGTTGTATCATCTTTATTCTTGGCATTAGCTGCAATCCTTTCATTGTATAGCCCATATCCTACTGGAACTTTTGATTTCGGTTTTTGGGCTGTTGTGATAATATACTTAGTTACAGCATTTTTCTCAGGATTCTTTGCAACAATAGAGATATCTGGAAGAACATCTCTGTTAATTATTGGTATTGTTTTTGGTTTACAAGGTTTCATAGGTGCAGGAACAAGTATGTTTCTTGGCTTGAAAGGAATGCAACAACCATTTCTGGACAATGGTATAGGTGTAGCACATAGTGAGTTAATGGGAACATTTCCATTATATGACGTAATAGTTGCGGGTTTCTCCTTTATATTCATGATAGTTTTCATAGTACTGTCACGAAGAAGATTTGCGATAGATGTTGAAAAGAAAACTCGTGAAATTGTAGGACAAATAATAATTTTCCTAGCAATTGTTGGCCCAATAGTATTTGTTATACTTTCAAGTACTATATTCGATCAAGCAACAGCTGTTTTAATCTTTGGTGACAATAATGCAGCCTTTATGAATATAATATTCGCTAAAAGTCTAACTGGCAGTTTCATGGCTGTTAGATTGCTAAACGTGTTTTATATACTACCGATAGTTGGTTTTGCTATAGGAATTGGAATGATGTTCATAACATATGGACGATCAGAAGGTACAACTGGTTATTTCAGAATGAACTTCGAAGGATCATATTTGATTCTTAATTTAGCTCCATTTCTACTAACTGTATTTTTCAGTTTTCCTGTTCAAAGATTTCTTGCAGGAACAGCACCAGTCACACCAATCTATCTGCATATGCCAGCATGGTTTACACTGTATTCTGAATTTACTAATCTAATACTGATAAATCTTGTAGTCGCTTATATTATTTTCAAAATAATTACTCTAGTTAAATTCTTAATAAAGAAGAAATGATTCGTTCATTTCTTATTCTATATTTTTTTAAGTTGTAACAAATTCATGTCCGTCATACGAAGACGCTAGATCTTTTCCATTCCTTTGTAATAGTCTTTCTTTCATCTTTGGATTAAGACCAAAAAGAAAAGATCTACCTTTTTGTCCTTTCATAACAACAATATTTTTCTCTTTTAATCTTTTAAGAAAACTTTTAGTCCCCATATATTTACTTCTATATTCTGTGGAAGAAAGTTCTCCGTAAAGAAATAGAGTTATTTCTTTTGCAGATGCATCTTTATGAATAAGGTATTCACATACTTGTCTTTCTCTGTGAGGTAAGTTATTCAACACTTGTTGATATAGGAATTTTTCATGATCATCCAAACCATCTTGTACTGTTGATCGAGAGAATAAATCTATTACTTCAACTACATCTTCATGACTTACGCTCTTTGATCCTTTTTTCTGTGAATAAGAATAAGCATCTGATAAAATTGAAATTAGAATCCAAGGATTTCCTTTTGATTTGTTCCAAGCTTCTTCAATAGCTAATTCTGAGAAAACCTCTGTAACTCTAAAAGATGATTGATTAAGCGCATAACACATACGAGAACGTATTAATTCTTTAGCTTCTTCAAGTGACAAGTCTGCAATTCTTATTAAGTAAGTGAAGTGATCCCAGCCCCCATTCTTTAACCCATTAAGACTGATAGGCATATCACTGAGATTGAAAGAAATGATACATGAATAGTTTTCTCGTAGTAATTTTAAAATTTTGGCTGAGTATTGGGATATTGCATAGAGATTATCTCCATTGAAATTGTCAAGTAAAACTACAAGCAATGAGTTAGTACTCATAACATACTTCTTCAGTTCGACAATTATTTGCTCTTTTGTTGAATAATATTTTCCAAGAACTTGATCTGCTATATTTTGAAGGAAATTGGTTAAAGAATATTCTTTGAATTCATCTGATGTGAAGTTAACAATGAATATCTTATCATAGTTAGCATATTTCCAGAGAGATTCTTTTAATCCCTCTTTTAGTAAGTTCATTAAATATGACTTTCCCGATTTGATATCTCCCATTATAGAGCAAATAGCTTTACCATTTTTTACAACCTGTACTAGACGTGCAACTTGAATGTTGAGTTTTTCTGATGAAATATATAACTCAGGTAGTGGATCCATTGTCCAAGGATCGCGTCTAAACTCTTGATTCTGGACATTGAAATTCTCATCAGTTATATATTGAGAAATTTTGAACACTCTATCTAGTAGGTTTTCCAACAATGTATCCCCATTGAGTATTCTCAAATTTTCTATATATACTTTGTTAATTCGGAAAACGAATAAATAGGAATTCGCACCTGTGGAAATAATCGGAATAATTATTAAGTTTAGATTTGATTTATCATGAATATCAATGTTCTATTCATCAGCACCAGCTAGAGTTTGTCTGTTTGGTGAGCATCAAGATTATTTACAATTGAAAGTTATTCCTG
Organism: Candidatus Heimdallarchaeota archaeon AB_125; assembly: GCA_001940755.1. Taxonomy (GTDB): domain Archaea; phylum Asgardarchaeota; class Heimdallarchaeia; order Heimdallarchaeales; family Heimdallarchaeaceae; genus UBA460. The sequence goes on along the minus strand of MEHH01000043.1, from coordinate 5,153 downwards.
CAGCAATTAATTTACGACTTGAGATTACATCAAACTTGATAGAAAAAAATATAGTCAAAATTTTTAGTCAAGAACTAAATGAAATAACTAAAATTCGAACAGACATTAATAAATTTGAAGCTAAAAAAGGATCTTTAACTTCATATCTTGAAGCTGGCATTCTTGCTTTGAAGAGATTTAAACAAGAGACTGTTATACCTTCAATAAGTGTGACCATTAAAAGTCAAATTCCAATAGCAAGTGGTCTTTCAAGTTCCGCAGCGTTACTTGTAGCATGGATTCAACATTTATCTGGTATAGTAGAATTAGACTTGAACAATAGAACAATCGCTGAGTTAGCTTATGATGCAGAACATAATTTCTTGGGTATTCCATGTGGAAGAATGGATCAATATGCTTCTTCATTTGGTGGTATATTCAGTCTAACATGTACTGAAAAACCAACTCTAACGAATTTAAAAGCCCCAAAAATTGGATTAATAGTGGTAAATAGTCAAACCCCAAAATTAACTAGCAATGTTCATGGGGAAAAAGTTACTCAAATTCAGCAGGTTGTAAATAAATTTGAACAAACCCATCAGATGAATCTAGAAGACATAACTTCAGAATTTCTCCAAAAAGTAAAAACAAAAATTAAACAAAATGAACATACAATTCTAGAAGGAGTAATTTCGATAAAAGAAAATACCTTGATGGCAGAAAAAGAATTATCTAAATCAGACCCAGATATAGAACAAATTGGTCAACTTCTTACTTCCCAACATGAATTTCTGAAAAACAACATTCAAGTTTCTCTGCCAGTATTAGATAATATTGTTAAAACTGGAATTGATTGTGGAGCTCTTGGAGGAAAGCTAACTGGTGCCGGTTTAGGAGGAAGTGTTTTTCTTCTAACTAGTAGGGAAAATGATAAAGTTGTTGAAAGAATTCAGAATAACTTGAAACTTCCAACTTATTCTGTAAAAATTGATAGAGGAGCGTATTTTAAAGAAATCTAAGGAGCAAAATCTTGAGGTATATAATTCAAGATAGTTTGAGCAACTTTTACTGCTTCCTTTGTTGGTTTTACATCATGAGTTCTTATTACATGTGCTCCATTTACAAGTGCGATTATTGTAGCACCAAGTGTTCCAAAAAGTCTTTGATCAGGAGGAGCGTCATTCAAAGCTTTACCAATTGATGTTTTTCTACTTATACCAACATAAACAGGTTTGTTAAGAATTCGTAATTCTTCCAAATTCTTGATTATATCATAATCATGAAAGTAGTCCCTTGCTTCCCAGCTACCTATCCCTGGATCAACTAATATTTTAATTTCATCGATACCATATTTATTTCCAATTTCCAAACTTCTTCTTAATTCTGATACAATTTCGTCAATTGAAAACACATCACCTGGCTCATTTCTAGCTGCCATTACAACACAGGTACTATCGAAATCTGCAATATATTTTGCTATTTTTTCATCTTTCTTGAAACCAGCAATATCATTAATGATGTTAACTCCTTTGTTCAGTGAATATTTAGCAACAACAGAACGTTGAGTATCTACAGAAATCTCAATGTTATTGTAACTACTTAATACATCCAATGTTACTTCTAAAGAATCCCTTATTATTTGAAGTTCAGTAGCCTCATCAATCCTCCCCTCACCTCCATAAATTTGAATAGGTCTGGTGGATTGAGCTCCTAAATCTAAGCAATGTGCTCCTTCATCTACCATTTGTGTGACTATCTTTTCTAATTCTTGCGATGAAGAAACAATAGATTCTTGATAGAAAGATGCTTTAGATAGATTTACAACTCCAACAATCTTTACAGGATGTTTATCCCCAACTAAATGATTTCCCAAATAACCTTCAATCATAACAATTTCACCCTATTTATCTGTTTTCTCAATGAATGGTCCAATAAACATACATTCTTCTGCTGAGATTAGAGTGTTTATGTCCATTTCTTCGTCTTTGGCTATTCGTAGCATCGGAAAACCTCTGATAATCGCAAAAGGTATCATCTCATCAGTTTCACCCATAACAATTTCTGCAGCAGTTGCCAATTGATCAGCTATAGCTCTAACAGTAATATGCATTGGTCTTCCAAAGAGGTCATTCTGTCCTCGTTCATCAAGGATTGATAAAAATCCATAAGTAGCTAATGCACAACCAACTGTTCCTAATCGCAGAGGAGTTGTTCTAGAATCTGCAATAATTACTCCAACGTATTTTTTCATTTTTTCAAAAATGAAATTGTGAGTATCTTCTGCAGATTGCTTGCAGTCTCTAGGTAATAGAATAATCCGTTGTTTTCCGGCATTTGATTGATCTGCACCAGCATTTGCTAATAATCCATATTTATTTATTGTAGTGATTGCCCCCGGAACAACACCTGTATAGTTACTATTAGATTCATCTAAAATAACTTGTGCGAATTCAGGTTCCATTTGAGCGTCTTGAGCAAGTTGTATTGCTTCTTTAGTTGGATTAACAGAGGAGAAAGATACTGTACTTCCTTCAGTAACTGCTACTATCTTACTTGCAATTACAAGAATGTCATCATCTTTGAACTCTATATCTCTTACCTTGAGCGATTTCTCAAGAATAGAAAATAGATCATCAGCCTCTTCAACTAATTTATGTGATGGTATTGGAATAATTTCTAAACCTGACATTGAGTTACTTGAACTATATGATTAAAAAAATTCTTCGGCTGATGTTAGGTTATAGCTAAATTCTCGATCTATGCAAGAAACGCTATAAGTAACCAAGAGATTGCTATGACAATAACAGCTACCACATTGAGAACAGCATAGAAATTGGAAGTTTCCTCATTGTAGATATGATTTACATCTCGTGCGATTTCACTCAATTTCAAATCGATTGTCTCGAGAACATCCTTACCTTCTCCTCCTTCAACAAATACCTCTGTTGAGGTGCTTAGTGCATCGATAAAGCCATGAAGTAATTGCTTATCTGTCTCAAGCATTGCAGGCGAGGTGATTGTACTTAGTTTCTCATGCAGCTGTCTAACTTCTTCAGATGATAATTTTGGCAATTCCCATTTGATATTAAACTCAACAAGATTTGCTAGGTGGGTTGTTAAATCATCATAATAAATTCCAAAAGGAATAGCTTTGTAATCTAGTTCATTAACTAATCTGAAGAATTTCACTTCCAAATCTTCTTGTTTTGATGATCTATAATACTTTGAAGGATCTACTACTAAAGCGACAGCTTGTGAAAATAGATTTTGATATGTCCTCTGGGTTCCTTTATCTGTTCCTGAGAGAAAGCAGCCATAAGAAGGATGAGTATGGGCCCAACCAACAATTGTTTCATCTTTATCTCGTTTTTGCAAATCTTCAACTATTTGAACCAGAGCTTCATCACTAAGAACCACATAAGTCGATGTTTGTTGTTGACGACCAGTATCAAAATCAGTAATTACTAATGTTCCTTCATCATTTACATAGCCTAATAAAAGACCCGCTGATTCTTTGGATTTATCTAATGAATCCACAGCTAGAAGTTTAGCTAGTACGTATGCAGAAATTAGTATTTCCTTTTTTGAATGAGTCATCTCTCAATTACCCATTGTATTAGTCTGTAAAAAATATGCTTCTCTTTCATATAAAACTATTGATTTCTTTTCCAATCGGTTGTTCTGTTAGGAAATAGAAAGCAAAGTTTCTTAGAAGTTCAATATCTGGATGGTCTTCAGGAATATTCTGTACAGTTGTTTTATCTAGAATATCCATTAATGCCCAAATTGCAATGAAGAAATCAAGAGGATATCCTTTTGGATATAGAACTTCAAGAGGTTGAGAGTTTACTTCTCTTAAATGAACATTATAGCCTTGAACAAATTGTTTCATTTCATCAATTGTGATAGGAATAGATTGGGATCCTCTATATTCTAGAAAAGCTTGTCTACCGAAAAATGTACCAATATCCTCAAATCTATCAAATGCTCCTTGCATCCAGAAAGTTGGATCAATAAGAGCAATACTCACTACTTCATTTTGAGGTGAAGTTCTAATCATTAAATTACTTTGATGATAATCTCCAAAAGCATCACTACCACCTTGTGAAGCAGCTATCATATCTAACAAAACTCTTGATTTATCCATTATTTCATGTTCATTTGCATGACCCCCAAAAACAGCTAAAACAAGTCTTCGATATAGTTCTTCATATATATCTGTCATCACAGGACGTGGTTTTCCCTCATGAATAATCGATAAAACATATCCTCCCCAGAAGCTTTTATCTCTTACATCATGTGCATCCTCATAATTAATACCGGTTACTCCTTCATAAGCAATAAAAGTTGGAGATTTCAAATTCACATAGATGTATCTAGGAACTTTCACAACTGATCTTGTTGAAAATTTCTTTTCTAGGAAAGAAGAGTTTTTTATTTCAGTGACAACCTCTGTTGGACTCTCCATGAATTTTAATGCTAATTTGGTTCTATGATTTCCAAATTCAGAGCTATAAAACACATCGATAACATATACATCACCAAACCTTCCTCCAGCTTTGTGGTATTCTATATCTTTTATGCTGATTTCTAAGACATTTTTTCCAAGCTCACTTCGTGCTTCATCTATTAAATAGTATGAAAATGAACTAACAAGTTGGATTAACAAAGGTTTGAGTGATTCACTCATGAAAGAACAATTACAATTTTAGTTATTAAATTTTGGTTTAGTAGTAGTCGTTTTCTAATATTGTTACAACAAATCCTCTACATCAAAATTAAGTTTAATCTTAGCTAATTAACACTACAAAAAAATAATCATAACGGATACTTAAGAAAAGTTAATAAGACATAAAAAGTAGTATGGGTTGAGGTTCTAGTTCAATCCTAAACAAGTGGTTATGGTATGAATAACGAAAAAGATTCAGATGAAATACTAGATTGGGACAAAAAGAATATTACTCAATTTGCTCAGTTTCTGTATGATTTAGCAAAAGAAAGAGTTCAAGCTGTTAGAGAATCTGAAGAATCTACAGAAGAGATTATTGAGGAACTAGAACTAGAACCAGAACAAGAGATTATTGAGGAACTAGAACTAGAACCAGAACAAGAGATTATTGAGGAACTAGAACTAGAACCAGAACAAGAGATTATTGAGGAACTAGAACTAGAAC
>MEHH01000042.1 GCA_001940755.1 Candidatus Heimdallarchaeota archaeon AB_125 | reverse complement strand
ACTGAAGATGGAGAAAACAAACCATTAACAAGAGTGATTAGTCTCAAAAATGCAAAGAAAAAAACGATTGAAGAGATAGTAAATAGAACAAACAAAGATTATTCTCATACACTTTTTATCACTCATGCTGAAGGCAAAAAAGATGCTGAAGCTTTACTAGTTGAGATCGAAAAAACAATTAAGATTAGCAAATCTTTCATTGGTTATATGGGACCAGTTGTTGGAAGCAGAGTAGGACTGAATGCACAACTAATTGCAGTGATTCCTGATAAGAAATAACAATATCAATTCTGACTTAGAATGATTTTTCTTAGTTCCAAGATATCATTTAATATTAGGTAGATAGCATTATCAAGCGTTCTAAAAACATCTCCAACAGAAATCATCAATTTGAGATTTTTCCTGTCTTCACATTCTTGGAATAAAAACTTCTTCTTTTCTAGAGATAATTGTTCAGCTCTTTCTGTTGTTACAAAAAAGATTTTGGCAGTTTTATCTTGCTTAAACAAACTGTCAATGTTTGCTATATGTTTCTGACAACTCCCTTCTTCTTCGCAAGATGCTAAGTACACATAATAATCCATTTCTCTGAAGTAATCTATTCCTTCAATCATTTCTAAATCGAAGAGTAAAGTTAAGACTATCCTCATAAAGTAAGTATCAATTCTAGTAATGAATTCATTTCTATCAAGTTGATAAATAAAGTCAATGTTTTGATAATGGAAAAGAGATTGTATGATAAGATTGTATGACAATGTATCTGAGGAAATTATACCTATTTTCGTTCTACGATTGAGTAGATTTGATATTTGCTGTATAGTATTAAACCGAGATGCAATATCCCTAACAATATCTTCGATGCTTTTGGATTTGATTTGATCATCAAGGATTACATTTTCTATTAACATCTCGCTCAATTTTAGGAGCTCCGCATCTCCTACTTTCACTATATCTTGAAATTCTTGAAGAAAAATATCAACTGTTGTAAAGATCTGACTATGACCGAATTTTACTTTTTCATCACATTCCTTCTTATAGAAAATAAGCAATTGACAAAATGATTGCACATTCTGATCTTTTGTTCTAGGATCTTGAACTAACGAATCTTTCTTTCTAAAAGTCACAATTAACAGATGATATTTCTCATAATGAGGGATTGGTAAAGGTCCATATATTTCTAGATGTGGTGAAGACGCTGAAACTACAGGACTATAGAAGTTTCCTATACCAATTATTTCTTCTTTTGAAATATCTGGAATTGGAATGGTGCTTCTGAGTGTCATTCCATGCTCATCAAGAACTAAAAGGGCTATATAGGGTACAAATAAAGGTGAAGACATAAGCATCAAATTGTTTCTTGCTTACATATCAAATTAGGGACAGAAATTAAAAACTATTCGTATCAATGCTGAGATTCTTCTAGATAGTTTTTATATATCTCTTCAATTTTAATCCTTGATTTTCTCGGACTTTTCTCAAAAAATGTAATGAGAAATGTAAAAACCAATATAAGTCTACAAAGACGGATTAAATGATATCCAATACTTGCTCTAAAAATTACTGTTTCGATAATTGCTTTTTGGAAACTATAATACAGAATGTTGTATTGAAGCATAATTGTTGATCTATACGGCAGTTTGAAGAAGAGACTTTGCTGCCAGAAGATGTATGGTGTTAATCTAACATTGACAGCTAATTCCATGGCAAAAGCCATCAGAATAGCTATGAAAATTAGAAGTACTCTAAAAGCTCTAAAATCTGACGTTCTAATAAATTTCATTCCTTCAAACCACTTAACGTCATGAGCAGCTACTATAAACGTAACGATAACATAAATCCAGAGTGGTGGAGATTCTTGAATATCAATCCATGTGAGAGCATATCCTTCTGTATCAAGAAATACAGGTGTTAATAAACTTAAGAATCCTGTAACGCATGCAATTAATGATAGAGAGGATGATAATCTCATCAAAAAATGGTATTTGGGAGTACTTATATACTTTCCTTTTTCTCTTCAAACTGGAAGTAACACATCTCCACAAATTTAAATATTATACTAATTAGGTTAGATTAGAATGATGGATGAAATTGAGCTAAAACCTGAAACAGGGATTAAGAATTCTATCAGGCAGCATATCACTAATTCTACTCTTGTATATGTTCTTGCAATGATGGTTAGTATGTTCATTTTCCTATTAGGATCTGGACCTGCAATAGTCTATGTAGACATAGGACTTAGTGTAGTTCAAGGTTTAGCACTAATATGGTTAGCATATGGTTTTTTCATGTTCCATAAGGATGAAGAAAATAAAACTATCTTCTATACCAGTATAATAGTTGGTGGAGCAGCACTAGTTTTGCTAGCATCAAGATTATTAGATGTTCTCTATGCAACAGGAATATTAACTAGTATAGATCCCCTACGAAGACTTCCTGTAAATATCACTTTTATTGTTTCAGCTGCAGCTTTTACTTTTGGGTTCTATATTCTCAAAACAGTTGTCGATAAATATGCACTGGAAAGAAGGAATATCTACAAAGGACAATTATCTCTTCCAATAGGATTTGCATTATTATTCATCTATCTAACTATTGAAACCATTATTCCCCAAGAAACCTATGCTTATTATGTAGGCGTTGAACCAGATCTAGAGCTTTTTGTCGAAGAGGGATATCAAATTCTTTTATGGGTACAATACTTCTTTAGTATGGGGAATCTTGTTATGATCGTTCTAGGATTCTGGTATCTGAGAAGAGCTTTTGCTACTTTGGATAAAATACCAGAAGAGTTGTTCCAGAGGATAGAAGAAGCTAAAGCCCAGCAAGCACAAGCTAGACAGCAAGGAGGAGGAGGAATGTTTGGTGGGAGAAGGGGAGGATTGTTTGGAGGTTTTGCGCCGCCGCCACCAGTAAAACCAGTTGTTCAGTCAGAAGAAAAAATAGAAGATATATTAATTGAAGATCCATCTATTCCTAAGAAGATGTTCTGTGTAAAATGTGGTCTTGAGCTTGACGAAGATTCAGCATTCTGTGGCGACTGCGGCGAAACTAATCCATATCTAAAACAGGGTTAGTAAATTGAGTGACAGAACTGATATAACCAAACATCTTGTTTATAGTGCTTGGATATTAACTATTATTCAAATGTTGAAAGTAGCTGGAAGCTACATTTTTATTAATTATTTGTTAGAATCAGTACTAATAATTGATGCTGCTTTTGATTTTGCATTGATACTATTTTCAATAGGATTAATAAGATTAGGAAGATCGTTAAGTGAAGATATTAAATGGAAGCTACCAAGTAGTTTTCTAATAATAGCTAGTTTTATTGATATAATAGCAATAATCCTAGCTTATGTAAATATAAAGGCAGGTTGGAGTACTTCACCTTTCATCTATGTACGACTCGCTTTTGTTGTAGTTTACTTCTTAGTGTTAGCTACTGGTTTTACACTTCTTAAATTCACTATTGATTCTCTTTTCAAGAACGATTACTTACCTAGAAAAGGACAATGGTATATTCCAATAGGAATATTGATTCTATTAGCGCCTGCAATTATAAACTGGTACAGCGTACTAATTAATCCTCTAGTTTTATATGCTTGGATAGAAAATGTTTCTTTGATATTATTCTTATTCGCAGCTTTTCTCATTATCTTAGGTTTCTTTGGATTGTCATCAACTATGAACATGTTCCAATCCGGGAAGTATGCAATGGAAGATTACTCTCTTGATCCAGACGATGCAAATTATATAGAAGATGTTGAACTCAATGAAAACAAGATAAATGGTGATGAAAATTAATCGAAAACAACATTCCAAATTTATCATCAACAGTGCTGTTTTTATCTTTCTTTTTTTCGTCCTTCTAGCAGCTACATCCAAGTTGTTTCTGTGGACAATGATTATTGGTTGGAAAGCTCAACAACTTCTCTATATTCCAATAATACTAGGAATAGTAGGAATGAGTTGGGGGATCTATAACTTATCTTTTGACCCAGTTGTAAAATGGGAAAAAGCAAAATACACTATTATCTTATTAATTGGTGGAAGTGTGTCTATTCTATTATCCCAGATTAGTTTAATAGTTTCAGAATTTGTTTTTGAGCTAGGATTTTTTATAATTTTTGTTATTTTTCAAATAGTATCGAGTATAGCTTTTTCGATAGGATTTTACTACTTCTATAGAGATCTTATTTCATTATTCATAAGAAAACTAGTCCCAAGAAATCCTTTGCCATTAATTTCTATTGCTTTTCTTATTCAAATTATAGGATATGCTATGTTTGTAACAAGCGTTTTCTTAATTGGCTATACTTCATATATAACTGCAAGTAGCATCTTAAATATCATAGGAATGTCACTATTAGGAGTATTCTTAGGATTTCTGGCAGTAGGATTCTATCTACTTTTTCCAACTTTTCAAGCATTTCCTGCACTGGCTGATTATCTTGAGGAGGAAATTAACAAAAAAACACAACCTAAATCAAAATCAAAATCAAAATCAAAATCAAAATCAAAATAACATTCTTGCTGTTTGAATTAGATCATTGATTTTCCTTTCTACTTGTATATCAGATGAAATAATTGCAAATGATACTTTGAAATGAGGTTTTTCTTCTAGAAATTCAACTAAGTGAGATAAAGTATTGGCAACTTCTTCCAAAACTTCTTTATCTATTTCTGTTTTAACACTTGCAAGAAAAGTAATGAAGAGATCATTCTTTCTTTTTGATATTAGAATTTTGATCATTTTCACTAATCTATCAACTTGAAGAGAATCTAGAGGATCAAAGATAAACATGAAAGCTTCTGGCATCTCAAAAAGAAGGTTTGCTAATGAAATCATATCTCTGTTGTAGTTTATCAGCATAAACTGACAATTGTATATTTCATTCCCAATGTTTTTCTGAAAATCTATGGGTTCATATCCGCCAGTGTAATTGAATGAAGGCTGCAATCCGGCTTTGAAAAGAAAATTATTTAGTACATCCTCCACAACATAATTATTCCCATATACAGAAATCTTAACTTTTGGTGAAACTCTCTCTGGAGTGTCAATTCGAACTTCTTCTGTTCTTTTGTGGATAGATGCTTGAACCACTTGAGAATATCCATCTGGAGCTATTCTTTGGTACCATTCTACAAATGACTTTTTGATTTCCTCAACAGCATCGCTTACTAATTCAGGAGTTATGTAGAATCTCTTACTTTGAATAGATAAACCATAAGCCATTGGAAATTTGCTTATGAAAGTAGTAAAATCCTCCACGTTGATGTTTAGTATGGAGCAAATCATATCTAATTCCCAGATAGTTTTCTTTTCAATAAGTGAAAGAAAATGGTCTGCTAAAGAGAATTCGTCATTTGAACTCATTGTTTCTTTCTTAATTTAGTAGTTTAAAATCATTTCTGCTATAAACTTAATTTGCTCATACATTAAAGTTTTAAATATCAGATTTATTGAAATTTCAAATAATAGTGGTGTTATTAATTGTTTGAATATTTTGAATGGTGGACATATCTTGCACTTTTTGCTGCTGGACTTCTCAGTGGTGCAGTATCACCAACTTTTGGAATCGGAGGAGGCTTGTTAAATGTTCCACTCCTGCTTATTGCTTTCAGTGGATTATTATTGGACAAAGTAGGAGGAGATAACGAGTTACTTGGCGCAACAGCTACTGCGACTTCTCTTGGAGTGATAATTTTCACTGCATTGAGTGGATCTATTTCCTATATTAGAGAAAGAAGAATAGATTATGATTTAGCGTTAAGGTTTATGGTTTTTGCAATTCCCGGTGCTATTTCTGGTGCTTTATTTTCCCAGTGGTTAAAATCTCAAGATGTCAATAAAGATGTTTTTCAAATCATTTTTGGAGCAACAATGATTACGATTGCGATGTATAAATTGACTACGATATTCATTGCTTGGATAAGAAAGAGGACGGGTCATGAAAAAGAAGTGGATGAGTGTTTGGAGGAAGACTGTGATAAAGAACAGATGGAAAGACCATGGTGGAAAAGAACTACATTCTATAGAGATTTTGAAGATAAAAGAGGTGTTAAATTTAAGTATAGAGCTAAGCTTTTTCCCGGAGTATTCATAGCAATAATTGGAGGATTTATTGGAGCAACTCTAGGACTTGGTGGTGGAGTTATTTATGTACCTATACTCACTATGGCTTTAGGTGTTCCTGCAGCTGTAGCAACTGCCACATCAACATTTACTATTCTCCTTGCTACTCCATTTGCAGTTCTTATAAGATCTTTTAGCATATTTGGTTCAGGATCACCTACTGGAGCTTCAATTCAATGGGATATAGTTTTATTAATGGCTGCTGGAGCAATAATTACTGCTAATATCGTACCTCGATTTCTGCATAAAATAAAATCTGAGATAATTCTTGTAGGATTTTGGTCTTTGGCAACCTTTGCGGCAATAAGAGTACTTCTAAAAGCAATAGGTCTTATAAATTGGTAGTTTACTCTTTCAGTATTCTAACCCTATCTCCTTTTTTCATTTTATCTTCAATCATCTTTGGATTCCCATTTTCATCAAAAACTGAGATTATTTGACATTGGAATTCTTCTTCAATAAGCTCTTTTTCCATTGATACTCCCATTTCTAAGAGGTTAAAAGATTTTGATCCAGAACGATAATTTATTGGTGGTTCAAAAGAGAGTAATTTGAAGTTTGATTCAATAAGATCTACTATTTTTTGACTTGCATAACCCTCACCATATGGAGCTTTAAATGTAGCAAATCGATATTCAAAATCCTCAGATAAAATCAAAGATATTTTTTGCAATATTCTAGACGATTTTGTTTCTACTAAGAAATTAATTTCGTGCTCAATTGTTTCAGGTCTCTCCGTATTGGGACGGATTGTTATGCATGGTTTTTTTAGGAATGATGCCTCTTCCTGCAATCCACCAGAATCAGTAAGAATCAGTAAACACTTTTCATGTTTTAGCAGTTTTAATAAAGATAAGTATTCAATGGGTGGATAAAGATGAACTTTATCGTTTTGATTCAATTGTTGTAATAAACCAAATTCCTCAAGTTTTCTTTTAGTTCTAGGATGAATAAGCAGAATGCTTGGATGTTTTTTGTATTCTATAAATGACTTGACGATTTCTTCTAAGTTAGCTCTATTTTCAACATTTGAAATTCTATGAATAGTGCCAAGAATATATGGTTCTTTGACCTTGTCTAATATATCATCTGCAGATTTTGTTTCTTTCTCATTAATCATAGAACCAAAAATACGGACAGAATCTATAATTGTGTTCCCCGTATGATGAATTCTGCCAGAGTCTATTCCTTCATTGTTTAAATTAATTACTGCCCTCTCTGAAGGTGCAAAGAGAATTGATGACATGTGATCAACTAATCTCCTGTTTATCTCTTCAGGCATAGTAAAATCAAATGATCGTAAACCAGCTTCAATATGTCCATAAGGGATATTATTTTGGATGCATGCTAAGCTACTAGCCAGTACACTATTTGTATCTCCTACAGATAAAACAATTGACGGATTTAATTCTAAATATAGTTCTCCAAGTTTCTCAATCATTCCACTAAGTAGCTTATAAGGTTCTTTTCTTTTAACCTCTAAATTGTAATCTGGGGGTCGAATTCCTAGAGACTTGAATATTTGAGCTGAAAGATTCTCATCATAATGTTGTCCTGTATGAATGATAGAATGCTTAATTTTCCTTCTTTCAGCTTCAAGAATTACAGGAGCTAGTTTGATTATTTCTGGTCTTGTTCCAAGAACAAAAGCAATGGATAGCATCATAAAGATATAGGATTTTTTAGATATAAGTTTTAGTGCTTGAATTAAGCTATTAGATAGAAGTTCTTCTCAAGTAAATTGATGATATCTTCAACTTGCTGTTCTGTAGGTAATCTGTTCGTTTCGAAATCGATTAAATAATTATCTAAATCAGTAAGGACCATATTGGTTGTTTTATCTAACCGTTTTCCTGAGATTTTTGACTGAACTATCATAAATATCTTTTCACCTGTATAAAATGAGAGAGTTGAGGAAGTAGTTTTTAGTTCCTTGAATTCTTCTTTATCAGTGGTTGCTACGTAATCTTGGATAAAATGAAAAAGTCCAGATAGATATCCAGAAGCTGCAATAATTTTTTCATCAAAAGATATTCTTCTTCTTCTAAAAGGAGAATAGCCTAGTAAGGGATTACCTTCTTTATCTACTACTATAATTGTTTCAATACCATGGGATACAGATTGACTCTGGTAAATAGCTATAATGGATACAACGAAAAACGAATAGACTATCTCGAAAATAGCAAAAGCATTCTCACTCATTCCGTTTTCTATTACTTTTCTTCTAACTGTCATAAGAAATGCTAAACCAAGAAGCATTAGAAAGACAAGAAAAGTAATGAGTGTTTTCCATCCAATTCTTTTATTCTTCGAAATCAGTGTCAGTTTTAGATACCTTATAAAAACTGGGATCAAGAGAAAAGCACTACAAACTACTATAAATCCAAAAATGAAACCATAAAATTCTGTTGTAAAGAGATAAAAAATTATGATTTCGAGAGTTCCAAAGCTGATTAGAGTGTTTTCTAACGGAATGACTATAAAATATAGAACCAGAATAGTCAAACTTGCTGCAATAATACGACTAGCTCTTGGTGGTACTATCATTGATTGTTCTAAACTGGCTGTGAATAGAAAAATCATTGCTAATGCTTGAGTAATATAGAGAATACGAAATAGTAGAGTATCATTTCCGACAGGTGGTTGTCCAAGTTCAATTCTCATAAGTACTCCAAATTTGTAATTCAAAGCATCCATGAGTTGAAATAACCCAAAGGAAAGAAGAAAGATTGACCAGGGGATATAGAAGGGATTTTGTCTTCTTCTTCCAAAAAATATTGCTATTAGAAAACCAGCAAATAGTGCTGCAGCCACTACAAACTTCAGTGAAACATATAATGGATCATCCATATTGAAACCCCTTGATCCTTTCCTCTAATATTTGCTATATAGTTAACCAGATTTAAAAAACTTGCTAGTAGCACCTTTAAAGAAACTATTTCTTAGAATCTTCTTTCTGATCATCTATACTCTGTTCTCTACCCCATATTTTACCTATTTTTTTCTGTTTACGAATATTGAAGAAAATATAGATTGCAGCTAAACCACCAAATGATATTGCCAATAACCAGAAACCAAATCTAGAACCTTCAACCTCTTTTTTAACATTCAGTCGGACGTCTCCTACATCTGTTATCCAGTTTTCACCATCAGAAACTGCAACTTTCAAATAGTAAGAACCAGGTTGAACATCTGTTACATTCCAGAAATAACTTGTTTCATCAATTAGGTTGTCTGCCAGAACAGTCCAAGAGTATCCATCTACAGAGACTAAAACTGAGCAGTTCAAATTACTATCTTCCACATCAGACATAGTCCATTCAATTGTATAATTTTCAAAGACTTGGTTAGGACTTCTAGGTGATTCTACTGCAATCGATGGTAAACTGTTTGAATATGTCAACTGAGGGCCTTCAGCCATGAAAACTAATGCATCAAAAATGTTCTCACAGTTAGTCAGAATACTATTTCCAGCTGGGTTGTAATAATCAAAGAAGTAACCATTCCATACAGCTTCGTATACTTCTAATGTAAAACAGATAATATCATGATAAAGATAGCAATAATCATCCCAAACACCATTTGCTAGATATCCGCTACCAGTTTCATTCCAGAAGGGTAGAAGTGTCAAAGTTTTAAGCTGAGCCATGAGAGCATTATATTCTACTTCATCTTTTAGAGGTAAAGTACCATTATATCCCCAAGGTGGAATAATAGCCTCTATCCCACTATGCATACTCAAGGCAAAATTGAAGAAATGTTGTTTCATAAAATCTCGAAGTGCGCGTGTTTCATTTTCACTGAAAGGTTCTGGTCCTCTATATAGAGGGTCTATTTCATCAGACGAAGATCCTGTTCCATTCCAAAAAGCCCCATAATTTCGATTTAAATCCACACCTCCAGGCAAATCTTCTGCAATCATGAAATCACCATCAAGATCCTCTTGCACAATTTCAGAGATATTGGAAGTCTCATTCCAGAAATATATTCTCTCTAATTCATCGTCAAGAAAACCATCTAGATTAGCATCAGTTGTATTATCTCCCTCATCATCAATTGGTCTGAGATTCTTTCGCTGTTCAGGATAGAAATGCATAATTGAAAGACCATCTGGATTAAGCATTGGAATTATATAAATTTCAGTAGAAGTAAGCAAGTTTTCATATAAACCAAAACCTGTCTCGTATATAATTTTATCAATGAAATAGAGACAGTTCTCAACAGAAATAAGCTCACGAGCATGATGAGCTCCAACAATGTAAAATTCTGTTTTAGGAGTAGTTATTGTTTCATTAGTTAACTTAACGCACCAAATATCTCTCCCATGCCATGTTTGACCTATTGAATATAAATCAACAAATTCAGAAAAGGTTGAATTTAGCAGTGATAGCTTTGAACTTATCTCAGTATAATTGTGATATGGTCCAAGACTCTCCCCCCAGAAAACTACGTCTTCACCTATTATAGAACTTGGAGCACTTGAAAGCTCTTCCCAAATCCACTGATATGATTCAGATTCTTGTTTTTTGATATGGGAAGGGATTGAAGCATCTATTGTAACAGATAGTGTTTGATAGTTAACAAATAGAAGAATTGCAACTACTGCGAAGGCTTTTCTGTTCATCAATCAATAGAATGTACTAACTATTAATAAATATCACTAGTTGTTCCTTAGCTTCGTAAAAAGAAATGAAGAATTAATCTTCTTAACATATTTCACTTTAAAATTGTTTATACAGAACCAAATGCTTAAATAACGGTTGTGCAGTTAAGTGTCATAAGCGGAAACAATTGGTGAATGTATGACCGAATATGAAATAGCATTAGAAATAGATGCCAGAGGAAGTTTTTGCCCTGGACCGATGATGGAATTGATTAAAATGATTCGTCAAGCTGAAGTTGGTGAATTATTAGCTCTTCTTAGTTCTGATGAAGGAACACGTAATGATGTTCCTGCTTGGATAAAGAAAGCAAAGCACGAATTAGTTGAAATCATCAACTTAGAAGATCATGACAGATACATCGTTAAGAAATTACACTAGAGGATTAAATAATGAAAAATATAGTCGTCGTTGGTGGATGTTTTGCTGGAATCACAGTGGCTAACAAATTAGTTAGGAAATTACGAAGAAAAGATGCCAAAGTCATCTTAATTGAACCCAACGAATTCAACATTTATGAACCACAGTATGTTTTCTGGGGTTTCAAGAAATATCCTCAATCAAAGTTCACAAAACCAATGAACAAAGTCCTAAGTGGAAAGGTTACTTGGTTGAGAACTGTTGCAACCCATATTGATTCTGTAAAGAAACAAATTAGTTTATCTAACGGAGAAACTCTTCCTTATGACTACCTTGTCTTAGCAACAGGAGCTAAAATGGATGAAGCCCAAGTTGATTCTTATGATGATGATAAAATTCATCATTTTTATCTAGCTGATGCTACAAAGAAATTACAAGATGCACTAAAGAACTTCGCAGGTGGAACAATTGTAATTTCTCCATCTACAGTACCATACAAGTGCCCTCCCGCGCCTGCTGAATTTACCTTTTTACTTGATACTTATTTAAGAAAGAACAACCTGCGAGACAAAACTACAATTAAATATCTCTATCCATTGATGCGACCCTATCCAGAAGCAAGAGTCTCTGAGAAAGTTCAGAAACTCTTTGACAAAAGAGGAATTGAATTTGTGGAGTTCTTCAATTACGAAACAGTGGATAAAGAAAATCGCAAAGTTATTTCTCTAGAAGGAGAAGAAATAGAATACGATTTATTGGTCTTAATTCCACCACATATGGGACATGAAATAATTATTGATTCAGATTTAGGAGATCGTGAAGGCTTCGTTCGCACTGATAGATTTACTCTCAAAGTAAAAGATCAAGAAAATATGTATGCAATCGGAGACTGTACTGATATGCCAATCTCAAAATCTGGAGCAGCAGCTCATTTTTCAGCTCCTGCACTGATAAAAAACATTCTACTTGAAATGAAAGGAAAGGTACCTACAAAGAAATATGGAGGTTTTACCGTTTGTTTCGTAGTCACTTCATTCCGCAGATCATTATTGTTGGTATTTAGTTATAACTACGCTCCTAGAAAATTTGGCTTACACAACTTGTTTCTATATGGATTATTCAAAAAAGCATTCAAAATTGTATATTTCAAGGCTCTAATTAAGGGCTATTTGTAAGGTGAAAAAAATGTCTGAAATTAAAATTGTAAAAACACTCGATGCAAAAAATCTTAGTTGTCCACTTCCAATTCTTAGAACAAAGAAAGCAATTGGAGAAATAGCAATTGGAGAATTCTTAGAAGTTATAGCAACAGATCCAGGATCAGTTGCAGATTTCAAAGCTTGGACCAATTCTACTGGACACGAACTAGCGGATCAGTCCGTTGATAACGGAATTTACCGTTACGTAATCAAAAAAACAAAATAAAGAGGAATAAATATGTCTGAAAAAAAGAAAAGAATAGCAATAATAGCTTCAAAAGCTGACATTCCTGGAGCTTATCCCCCACTACTGCTAGCTACAACAGCTGCTGCAATGGACTATGAAGTAGGAATATTCTTCACATTTTTCGGTTTGAATCTACTCAAAAAGAAAAAATTGAAGAAAATAAAAATAACCCCAGCTGGTGAAACAGCAATGCCAATGCCCATCCCTCAAATTGTTGGGATGTTACCTGGTATGACAGGTATGGCAACCCTGATGATGAAAAGCTGGATGAAGAAAGCAAATGTAGCAACCCTTCAAGAGTTAATGGATATAGCAGTAGAATCTGGTGTAGAACTTATAGCTTGTGAGATGACTAAAGCAGTAATGAAAATAAAAGACAAAGATCTTATAGAAAACTGCACACCTGGTGGAGCTGCAACTTTCTTAGAATTTGCTTCTGAAGCTGAAATCACTCTATATATCTAGGTGAATTCACTATGTCTAACAAAATCATGATAATGGTAACTTTTGGAGAGGACTACCCTGATAGGTTAGAAACACCTATTCATCTAGCTACATTATCAGCTGCTCTTGATGCTGAAGTTCAAATGGTATATACCATGTCTGGAGGATTACTCCTCAAAAAAGGTAATGCAGAAAGAATTACACCAGGAGTAGGTAAGAAGTCATTTTTAGAAATGATTAGAGAAGTAAAGGAATTTGGAGTAAAAGTATTCGTGTGTAGTCCAACTTTGGAAAGGTATGGATTAACACGTGAAGATTTTATAGATGAAGTAGATGATGTAGTTGGTGGAATGTACGCCATAACAGAGGCTTTGGAAGCTGATTTGAACTACTGCT
>MEHH01000041.1 GCA_001940755.1 Candidatus Heimdallarchaeota archaeon AB_125 | reverse complement strand
CTATTATTTTTGTTAATACAAGGAGATGGGCAGATAAGTTAAAGAAACGGTTATCTCAAGAAAGAGGACTAAGATTAAGATTCAATACTTTGCATGGTGATAAAACACAAGGTCAAAGAGAATATGTCTTGAGAAGTTTTAGAGAAAAGAAAATTGATTGCCTAATAGCAACAAATGTTGCAGCAAGAGGATTAGACATTCCACATGTTACACATATTTTCAATTTTGATTTACCAAGAGAAGGGTCAGAAATATATGTCCATCGAATTGGAAGAACATCAAGAATGGAAGGTGAAGGTAAAGCTATTTCGCTTGTTACTAATGAACAAATGGCATTACTTCGAGATATAGAAGATTTCATCAAAAAACCAATACAAAGATTATCTTTTGATAAAGGCGATAACAGTCGAAATCAATCTAAATCTAGATCCAAATCTAATCAGAGCACAAGCTTTAACCAGAATAAAAAGAAGATTGAAGTTGCTATGCCAGCAAGTGACTAATCTCAAGGAAACACAATTTAATTAGAATAGGTTTTTATTCTATTTTCTTTTATATTAGAGCTATGAAAGCTCTAATCATTTATTTCACCTTACTAGATAGAACAAAGAAAACAGCTGAGGTTATAGGGAGAGCCTTAACAAATTATGAAGTAGATTATGTTCCATTCATATTGACTGGTACTTTTGGAATGAAAGTAAGTATACAGAATCAACATAATAAGGGTGATTTCTCTACAATTGAACGAGAGTTAAGTGAACTAGAAAAGATAGATCAAGATTATGATTTGATTGTTTTCGGTATGCCTACTTATGGAGACAACCCTCCTGGTGCCTTTTATGAAATCGTAAAGAGAGTTAATATCAAGGAACAAAAAATCGCAATATTTGCTACTTGCAGTATTACTGGAAAGAAAACACTTGAACTGATGGAAAAAACAGTTGAAGATGCAGGAGCTAATATTATTGATCAAGCTAGATTCAAAGGTTTCTTTAAACCTAAGCTAAAGAAAGCTTCCCAATTTGGTCATATTATTAATGAAACCCCCCTCAGTAGCTAATATATTGATAAAGAAGAGTAATCTGATAGAACCAAAAAAGAATGAGTTAGAAAAGAAGTATATTGATTATCACAAGATACCAAAACTCGCAGAACAATGGTTAAAGGCCGGTAAATTCATTCGCTGTCCAGATCCAACTTCTTCAGGAGTAGTTCTCAAAGTCATACGAACAAAAAAAGTTTAAGAGAAATAGGAAAGTAATTTTTTTAGAGGAAAAAACTATTTTTACTGCTTTAAAAAATGTTATAGTATTGTTTTTCACATAAAGATGCTTTCTAGATATTCAGATAGTTGCTTCCTATCAGAGAATGTTAACTCTTTGTTATCCTTTATTTTTTCAAAGAAAACATTCCATTGGCTTGTAAAGGTCTTAAATTCATCTATTAGTAATCTGAGCTTCTTTAAAGCATGATAAGACTTTCCAATGAAAGCATATGCCAGTAGTTGATCTCCTTGAAGATTTATTGCAATTGTATAGTTTCTAAATTTTATTCGCTTGATTATTTCAGAAGTCAAAGATTCTTTTGTTTTGAAACTTGCAATGACTGATAGTATCTCTTGAAGTAATTCTTCTTCAAGTGCTAAATCGTTGAAAAGTTCAGAGAAGAGTATTGAACCTTTCTTATCAAGAATAAGGAAAAACAGTGGAGACTCTTCTTCATCTACTACATCATCATGTATGATATAATTTCTCATCATTCTGTTGAGATAATCTTCTATATGGGTGAATTCAAATCTTTCCTCTAAGCTTGGCAAATACTTTGACATATCTTCCCAAGTACTCAACTGATCTAAAAGAATATCATATTCATTTGAAACAACCTTGGCAAGTTTAATAATTCCTTTTTCTTCTGCCAAAGTTTGAGCTTTTTCTAATAAAGATTGGCTACTTTCAATATCTAAGTCAATAAGCTCTAACTTTGATTGTAATAAGAGAGCTTGAATTAGTAAAATGTGTGATTTTTGTTCTCTAGCCATCTCTGTCAATTTCATTATTCTGTCTTTTAATTTTCCAAATACCTCCAAATCATTGGATTTTTGTATTTCTTTGAGATAAACATCACATAGATTAAAGATTACTAAACCATTTAACTCAAGATACACAATTTCTTCTTCAGCAACCTTTTCCAGTAAAATTGTTGCTTCATCCCAGCTTTCATTGTCTGTATTAGTTTTAAGAAGAACAGCTTTTGCAAGATAATAGATTAATCTAAAGATTGGTTTATCCTTCATTAGAAACATGAGTTCAATTTGTTCAAGATTCTTATGT
Organism: Candidatus Heimdallarchaeota archaeon AB_125; assembly: GCA_001940755.1. Classification (GTDB taxonomy): domain Archaea; phylum Asgardarchaeota; class Heimdallarchaeia; order Heimdallarchaeales; family Heimdallarchaeaceae; genus UBA460. Next base: position 11,358 of record MEHH01000041.1, on the reverse strand, counting down.
GCTTCTTCATATTTTTCCATTTCAATAAGAACCAAATTCATTCGAAAGAGAGTCCAGGGTAAATGACGAGTGCTAACAATTTTCGCTTCTTTAAAGATTGAGACAGATTTTCTATAATATTCAAGTGCTGATTTCAGATCCTTTTTTAACCAATATAGATAACCAAGATCTAAGAAAAGACAAGCCTCTCCATGTGGATCATCAATATCTTCAATTAATGATTTACCTCGAAGAAAATAGTCTAGAGCTAAATCTAGCTCCCCTTTATGCATATAGTTAACAGCTAGACCGTGAATAGCACAATTGATTCCCCAGTAATATTCTATTTTCATAGAAAGATCTAACGCTTTTTGATTTAATCTAATCGATTTTGTGATTTCTCCAGACCAAATATAGGAATTAGCTAGCATTTGATATGAATCAACTAATATTTTATCAAATCCAAATTTAGTAGAAATTTTTATGCTTTCTTCGAGATTTTCTAATGATTGTTCAAAACTATCACTCTTCATAGTAAGAAATCTAGCCTTTCGGAGAAAGAAGTCTGAAGAATCTCTATCTTCAAAAGAGTCAAGTATTTGACCCGCAAGTTTGACTTTTTCCTTTCTCAATTCGTATTCTCCTGCAAGAAAGTAAATATAAGGAGAATAGATGAGAGAATCAAACATTAGAAATTTACTATTTAGTTTTTGACTTTCCTCAAAAGCTTTCTCACCAAGTTTTATAGCTTCAGCGTACTTAGATAATTCAGAATAAATTCTGTATTTAAAAATGGTACAGCTTATCTTCTCCTCTGCTGAAATTGCATCCTGAGATGATACTAAATCAATCTGATTCAAAGCTTTGTCATACTTACCACTATTTATAAGCGATTCTATCTCTTCTAGCTCTTTTAAGAAAACTCCTTTCATCTTGCTTTATCAACTATTCAATCACAATGTTTACTCTTCAAGTTTTATAATGTTTTCTGAAAATTTGAGACAATTTGATTCTCCAAATAACTTAAACTATGTAATACGGAAGATTTATTATATGTGTCAAATTCTAGTACACATAGGAGCAGGATTTTCATTGCCCGATATAACTGATGCTGAAAAATCACAAATTAGAGAGATTGCAAGGCAATATGCTGTCTCTATTTGGAGAATTTCTTTTAACGAAGGATTGATTCTCTATGTGAAAACAAATGAGAAGCTAAACATACATCCAGCAAGGTGGAAATACTGCTTAAAGTGTGGAGATATAATAAAGATCAAAACCAAGAAAGATTTAAGGGAAGGAGAAGAAGTAGAAAAACACCAATGTTTGTTAGATGTACAAGATTTTCCGGTTCTCATTAAAACATCGTGGTATAAACTAAAGGAATTCTTTTTGACGAATACTCACATAAAATTCATGAAAGAAGCAGGCATAGATAAACTCCCCTCACTGACCTTGGTTACTGAGATATCAAAGGAAACTAAGGAATTAGAAGAAGCGAAGATTCCTGCAACTGAGAAAGAACGCGTATAATTTTCTCCCTCTGTTTTTAAATTAACCTTCAATTTTTGAGAAACCCTTTTATATGTATCTGTTATTGTCACATATATATGTGGCGAAACAAGACACATATGTGTGTCATGTTTTGTTCCATATATTCATTTGGAGGTTAAAAAATGAAAAAGAAAAACGCAATATTCTTACTCGGCACATTTAGCATTCTTTGCTTTGCAACTGGATCACTAGCTAATGCTACTGATTATATAACTTATGGCAATGTAAAAGCTAGTTTTAACGCATACTACAATGGTGGAATGGCTATTACACTACAAGGACAAAATGAGCTCGACGCTACACACTTACCAGCAATTTTAAGAGGTATGGACGGGAGAATTGTTCCTTGGATAGATGATCAAGTTTTACGTTATGAAGATGCCAAAGGAATTTGGTCAAGTTATTTAATATCTGAAATGGATTTAAACTTCTGGGCAAGTTACTTCGGTTTTACATATGATAATCTCAATGAAGGATGCAAATATTTCATGTCCTGGTTCTCTGCAAGTTACTACTTAAATGGAGAAGAACTTGATATTATTACAACACCACTTAAGAGAGGACAATTCTATATTCTTCCATTGTATGGAGATGAAATATTATGGTGGTATAATGAAGGAACACTATACAAACCTTGCGAACTAGATCGAGGTACATATAATCTTGAAACAATCTTCTACATCGATATCCCTGGTATTGGTCTGATGATCTACGACTATGCTAACATAAATTTCAATATAATTTAACAAAGGAAGTGAAATGAAATGCCAAAATTTCTAGCAATACACCCCTTCCCAGAACCAGCCCCTGTAGATGCTGCAACTCCTTTAGGTCAAGGAGTTAAAGCTCACTGCAATGCTGATGCTTACTGGGTTAAGAGTTGGGCAATTTTAAACGATGAGGGTCACATTACAAAGATTCTCTGTCAATGGGATGCGAAAAATGTTGATGCTATTAAAGCAATCATAGATAAGATTCCCAATTTGCCTACTGAAGGAATTTATCCCTTAGGAATTTTTCAAGCTGAAGATTTCAGACAATAGTATGTCTATTTGGAATCTTCTTTCATTTTTTTCACTTAAGGTAGAGAGATGTAATATGCCAGACATTACCGATAGGAAAAAAGAACTAATAAGATCAATTGCCAAAAAATACTGCTCTATTTTATCAAAGATTCCTTTTGAAGAGGGAGTATCACTTTACTCTGAAACATATCAAAAGCTATCTATGTCGTCTGCAAGATGGAGAGTATGTCTTCTTTGTGGTGAAATAGGGTATCCTGAAACATTTTTAGATTCCAAACACAGATGTTCTTCTCTTCTATCATATGATTTTCCTATTCTAGTAAAAACATCATGGGTCAAACTTGAAGATTTCTTTCTTAATGAGAAACATTTAGATCTTTTGAAGAATAATAACAAAATAGAGTGATATAAACCATCTGAAACGCGAAAGCTGTAAATTTATCGGTTTTACATGTATTTTTTGTGTTTAACATATAAGCACAGGATTTGAAACTCAAATGGACAGAGAGAAATATTACAAATACATGTTCCTCTCAGGAGTTCTCTATAATCTATACTCTTCCTCATTAACTTGAGAAGTCTTATAAGTGCTTCTAGGTGTTTTATGTAAATCTTAGAATTAGTTTTTTCAAAAAGGAAGAGGATTGTAATGACAAAAGTAAAAGTAACTGTGATAAAGAAATTTAATCCAAAGGAAGTTTTTGGTCATGAAATAACTTATCCTAGAGGTGATATTGTACCTACTTGTTATGTCTTTGATGAAGGAGAAGAATTCATTATAGAGAATTTAGAAAAACCTGAAAAATTCTGTGGTTGGGGATGGAAAACAGTAGTCAAAGATATAGAACTCTTAACTTCAGGTGAGGACGTAGAATGGACACCACCCGGAATAATTTATAGCAGTTGTACAGATGGAGCAAGACCAGTTTGCTTTCAACTAGAAAGAATAGATAGGTGATAGAAGTGAGAAGTAAAGTAAAAATTACTGTTATGAAACAGTTTTTACCAAAAGATATTTTCGGACACGATTACACTCTTGTGTCTGGGAAAACTGTATCAAGTTGTTCAATGAAGGAAGGAAGTGAATTTATATCAGATGGATCGGGAAATAAACCAGAAGGTTTCTGCCCTCATGCTTGGAACAGTATTTTCAAGGATGCTCATCTTCTTACATGGGGTGGAGGATATCCTGAAACGATAGGAGAAGGAAAATCTTTTGGTGTATGTCCAGATGGACTGAGGCCCGTAATCTTTAAACTGGAAAGAATTAAAGAGTAGTAAGATTTGAAATTTTAATATCATCCTAATCAGAATAATGATTAATCTTTAAATACAATAATGAACTTAGGTATGGTATGAAGAAAAGAACAAAAATCATACTTGTGTCAATACCTATTATACTTATAGCATTAGTAACCCCATTTCTGTGTCATCTTCTTATTACTAACACTTGGACCGGTTTGGATAAATTCATTCAGAGAAAGATGAAAAACGGTCATTATGTTGGTTTGGCAGTTGGATTAATAAAAGATGGACAGCTATCTTGGGAAGGATATTATGGTTATGCTGATTTAGAGAATGAAATTCAAGTAACAAATGAAACTCTGTTTATGATTGCTTCTATATCTAAAACCGTAACAACAACAGCTGTTATGAGATTGGTTGAGGAAGGTCTTTTAGATCTTGATGAGGACTTGGATACTTTCTTTCCATTCTCCATTAGAAATCCTAATCATTCTTCCATACCAATCACTGCTCGAATGCTCTTAACTCATACTTCAAGTATTATTGATAATTGGGATGTTCTCGACAGTACTTACACTCTTCCAGCTGGAGGAGATTCCCCTTGGAGTTTGGGGGGCTTTCTTAACGAGACTTTCTCACCAAATGGTCAGTTCTATTTTCCTGAAATTAACTTCTTAGAATATGCTCCTGGAGAGACATACTACTATAGTAATACAGGATTTGGACTACTAGGTTATTTAGTTGAAGTGATTAAAGGGATTCCCTTCAATGTATACTGTAAGGATAATATCTTTACTCCACTTGAAATGGATGCTACAGGTTGGTTTATTTCGGAAGTAAATGAGAGTTTACTTACTTATAATTATGAATATTCTAAGGGTGAATACATCAAATATAATCACTACGGATTTCCTACTTATCCTGATGGATCACTCAAAACAAACATACTCGATTACGGTAAGTTTATTCAGATGTACATGAATAGAGGAATTCTTGGTACGGATAGAATTCTAAACGAGACAACTGTAGATGAGGTTCTTACTGTACAATTTCCTGAGATAGATGAAGGACAAGCTTTAGGGTGGTATTACACAGAGTGGTCTGCTAATATTGAACCATTTTATCCTTCACATTCCGGTGGAGATGTGGGAATCTCAACATTAGCATTGTTTGATCCAGATAGCAAATGTGGATTTATACTCTTCTCTAACTTCGGAGCAAGAACCTTCTTCCAGGATAAACCATTTTGGTTTGACATATATCGAAGATTATTATGGGAATTGGGATTAGAGTATTAGAAATCTCATTTTTCTTCTTAATCGATATAATGATAATTCCTTCTAATAAGGTATCTTCTTGGATGAACGTCCTTCTTGGAAGTAAGATATCTTTGCAGTAAAATGAAAAAAGGAAAGAATGAACATTGATTTTGTAATAATTTGTTTACCTAGGTTTATTAAACTATCAAATAATTTTTTTCAAATGAAATTTACATTTAATCAACTATTAACTCGCAGATTCTATCTGCTTCGGATTCTTTTCCTATCCATCTTAGAATCTCTTCTAATTCTCTCAAGCTTTGTTTATTTGTTCGAGTATCACTTGGTGATTCTTCAGTCAGTCTTATTATCTTCTCAACATCAACATCATCTTTTACCCAAATTGAGCTGGACATACTCATTCTGTCCTCTTCAAAGACAACGTCTTGTCCATCAGCTGTAAAGAAAACGTTATCTCTAAATTCATTCAATCTGAAATCTTTGGATCCCATTGTGGTTAATAGATGTAAGTATCCATTCTTAATTATTGTATATGAATAGAAACAGAAGGAACTAAAATCGAGTCTGTAAAGGTTAGAAAACTTCTTCCATTCTTCTTTATTGGGCCCTTTTTCATCCAAGGGACCACTATCATAATCCAAAATTTCAATCTTTCCTGTTGAATCGATTGTCTTTAGCTTTATTGGTCTTCCATCATCATCTTTGAAAAATTTGATGATTGGCAAAACTTTAGAAGAGAAAATGCACTCTGAGTGAGATTCTAGACTGATCTCTTTTCCTCTATAGTTGAACATGAGGTTTTGATCTTTTAATTCAATATTAATATCCATCATCATTCTAGATATATATGTCCCCTGTAATCTTTCTAGATTTTCAGTATCAAGTTTTGTTTGGGGTGGTAGTTGAATTTTATCATTGATTGTTACATCTTCAGGTACTTCTCCTAGTCTTTCTTTTACTAGTCCTGACATGATTTTTTCTGCTATTTCTGCAATAACAGGCATAGTATCTACAATCTGATTACATTCTAACAAAAGACCGATTCCTAGCTCTGGAATAAAACGATGCCCACAGAAACAACCATCTCCATCCCCAAAAAATGATAACATTAGTCTTCCATCATATTTGTTTTTTACAACTCCAAGACCCATCCCTATTGTAGAGAGTTCATATTCTTCTGCAAAAGGGATGGTATATACTTCTTCCAGTAATTCCTGTTTCAGAAATACTTTTCCATTAACAATTCCATTGTTAAGATGCATCTTAACAAACTTAGACATATCATTCACAGACGAATAATGACCTGCTGCACCGATGAATGGACTGATAAATTTTGCAGAATCAAATTCACTTTCATTTTCATGTCCTTTTGCCCAATTTGCATTTCCTAGTACATTAGCTGTTCCTATTATACTTCTGGACATCCCCAACGGCTCGTAGATTTTCTTCTTAACATAGTCACTAAATTTCATACCTGTTATTCTTTGTAAAACAAAAGGAACTAGGTCATATCCGGCATTAGAATAAGAATAAGAATGTCTTTCTCCTACTGGATATTTCTGCCAACTCTCATTTATTTTGCTGATATATTTTTCAAACGAAAATAATCCTTCTTCTTCTGGTTCTTTTGTTTGAGTAAAATGCTGTAGTCCTGATCTGTGAGTTAATAAATGTCGAAGAGTAATCTTCTCCCTTTCCTTATCTCCAAATCGTGTGTTCCAATTAAATTCAGGATAGTACTTTACGAGAGGATCATCTATATTTACTAAACCATCTTGAACTGCTAGAAGGAAAGCTGTAGCTGTATAAGCTTTTGCTAAAGAACCAATCCAAAATAAAGTATCAGAATCAACTTCTCTAGTTTTGTTTCTGTCAATAAAACCAAAACCTTCAGTCCAAACAATTCCATCCTTTGAAACTAGAGCCACTGACATTCCTGGTATATTGTATTCCTTCATGTTAGAAGCTATGTTATCTTTAATTTCGTTAATTAGAGTAGAAAGATTTTCTTTTTGCATAAATTTCAGCTAAAGCGGTCAAATTAACTCTATAAATATCTATCTCTAACAATGAGAATTTCCACAAATGCTTATTAAGGTTCACTACATTCCGTTTTTATGACAAAGTAGGATTATACAACAGATGTATTAATAGTAGGATTAGGAGGAGGGGGAATGACTGCAGCTCTTGTGGCAAAAGAAAGCAAGATATTTGTTTTTTCGATTTTTATTCATTGCTCCCCTCATTAAATCTTTTTATAGTACTTTGATGGAAAACCATCTGATGAAGATTAAAGAAAAATCACAAATGTGTTATCGATTTCTAACCTCCCCTAAGGTTGTGAAACTGAGTTGGATTGGAATTGTTATCACGTGGATTGGGGGCACCATCGTTGCACTTCTGATTGCCCAATTAGATCCCATTGGACCTACAACTGACCTTGCGGGATTTAATCCCCTCATAAACTACATCAGTGATCTTGGAAATCAAGATCTTACCCCGATGCCGATCATCATGAATTGGGCCATGATGACCACTGCCTTGCTCATGATATCACCCGCTCTCTATTTGATAATTCTCCTTCAAGGGGATGGTTCGAAATTGATCAGAAAAATATTGGCGTACTTGACTTCCATCAGTATGCTGATCGGCATGCTGGGCTTATTTTTTACAGGAGTAATTTCAGAGGATGTTGGCGAAGTATGGGATCTGCTCTTTCCGATCGGCTACCCGTGGCATGATCTGACTGCTGATATTGCATTTTATCTTTTCATGGGCAGTGGAATTTTGGTCGCCTCGCAATTTATAATTTTTCCCGATATCCTAAGGGACAAGTTAGGGTTAGACAAATCGAAAATTCGAAGGGTAAGAATATTCTATATCATTAACTCATGGATTATTACGCCGGTATGCTTTGCATTTTTCTATACGGTGCCTTATTTATGGTATACAGATGAATTCTGGACCTTTTTACCGACATGGCAATGGGCACCAATTTGGGAATGGTTATTAATGATTAGCTTAACTGCATGGATGTTATCAGCAAGCAGATTGATAGTTAAACATCTCAAACACGAGAAGTCGAAGTAACACAAAAAAAGCCAATCATCTCCATAGTTTTTTTATATTTCTTCGATTTGATGATCTAAGGATGAATGAGTGGGTAACAATTGATTCTCTTTACATCTTAAAAGAAACAAAAAGAATTGATATTGATAACTAATTAATTTCCATAAACACTTAATAAGGTTAGAACTGTTAATTTTTTATGACAAAGTGGGATTATACAACTGATGTTTTAATTGTCGGTTCAGGTGGAGGGGGAATGACAGCAGCTCTTGTGGCAAAGAAAGCTGCTTTAGATGTTATAGTTTTAGAAAAGTCACAATATTATGGTGGTTCTACTGCTCTTTCTGGAGGAGGAGTTTGGATACCAAATAATTATCTTCTGAAGAAATATGGTGTTGAAGATTCAATAGAAAAAGCTAGAACTTACATGGATAATACTGTAGGTGATCGTGTTCCTTCAGAATTCAAAGAAGCTTATCTAGATAATGCTCCTAAAATGATAGATTGGTTGAGGGAAAATACCAAAGTCAAATTTCTTTTCGTTCCAGATTATTCGGATTATCATCCGGAAAGACCTGGAGGAATTGCCAAAGGTCGAGCTCTTGAGGGAAAACCATTCAATGGTAGAAAATTAAAAAAGGAATTGAAAAATATTAACGCATTACCATATGATGTTCCTCTTGGAATTAGTTTTTCTATCTCAGAGTATCATAATTTAGGAATGATAATGTCAACTTGGGCAGGGAAATGGACAGCTCTGAAAGCTGGTATGCGAGCTATCTTTGGTTTATTGATTCGCCATAGACACCTTACTTTAGGAAATGCACTAATTGGTCGTTTAAGAAAATCAATGCAAGATGAAAATATTCCTCTTTGGCTTAATACTCCATTTGAAGACTTAATTATAGAAGACAAAAAAATAGTTGGAGTTATTGCAAAGAAAGAAGATACTGAAATCAGAATAAAAGCTGAAAAAGGAGTAATTCTTGCAGCTGGAGGTTTTCCACATAATCTAGAAATGAGAGAAAAATACCATCCTAAACCTATAACAACTGAATGGACATCAGCACATTCTGGGAATACTGGAGATGCTATTTTATCAGGAATGAAACATGGTGCTGCTGTAGATCTTATGGATGATGCATGGTGGGGACCCTCATCTGCTCCAAAAGACGAACTACCTTTCTTCCATGTTGGAGAAAGAGGTTATCCTGGAGGAATGATGGTCAATAAAGCAGGTAAACGTTTTACTAATGAATCTGCAAGCTATGTAGTAGTTGTACATGATATGTATGAAAAACATACAGAAGAAGTACCTCATGTCCCTTGCTATTTTATCTTTGATCAACGATTCAAATCGAAATACATGTTTGGGTTGATTTTCCCAGGAATGAAGTTTCCTGAGAAATATTTCGAGAGTGGGTATGTTAAAACTGCAGTAACACTAGAAGAGTTAGCTAAGAAAATCGATGTTAATGCAAAAAATCTTAGTGAAACTGTTGAACGATTTAACAATTTTGCAGTAACAGGAAAGGATGAAGATTATGGTAGAGGTGATAGTGCTTATGACCATTATTATGGCGATCCAAAAGTTAAACCAAACCCAAATCTGTTTCCTTTAGAGAAACCACCATTCTATGCAGTCGAGTTTGTTCCTGGAGATTTAGGAACCAAAGGCGGTCTTGTTACTAACGAACATGCTCAGGTTTTGCGAAAAGATGGATCAGTAATTGAAGGATTATATGCTGTTGGCAACAGCTCATCTTCTGTAATGGGTAATAGTTATCCTGGCCCTGGGGCAACTGTAGGACCTACAATGACCTTTGGGTACGTTGCAGCAAAACACATAGCAGAAAAGAAATGATGAGTAGAAGATTAAGAATCTTAATTTCTCCCTCTCTACTCCCTTTTTTTAATTTTAGTTTTCTTCTTGCTCCTTCCCTTTAAACCAACTTTTGATTTCAGTATTCACTCGAGAGCCTTTACTTGTTATACCAGCTACTGCTAGTAGTAGAATAGTTCCTACAACAATCAAGAATAAAGCTCCTAAGCTTGCTGCAATCCAAAGTGGAGAAAATACCCATACCCATGCCCAATCGATTACATGTGTTAGTTTTAGTATAAGGAAAGTTACCCAAAGAATTGTAACTATACCTATTCCACCACTGGAATTTGTTCGTTTATTAGTCATTTCAAGTAATAACCGGTAATCTAAGTATAAAAAACTAAGTTAATTAAATCATGAAAATTGAGTATAACTTACAAGATTTGAAAAAAGGGTAAAAGAAAGAAAAAGAGCAAATGTTTTTTTCTTAAGATGTTTTACCTCTTCTTCTAATTACTACAAAAGAAGTTATGCAACAGCTGCACCAAAACCTCCTGCTAAGCCAACAATCAACCAGATATATGGATTAGAAGGATAATCAGAATTATCATTAGGATCTGTCCCAGCTTCTACTTCTTCACTGTCTGTATAGCCATCATTGTCAGAATCTTCATCATTAGGGTCTTTTTTTTCTTATTAACTTTTATAATAGTTTTTCAAAATACAATTCTTATTATTTTGTACTAATTCTTTAAATAATGAAATCTGTTCTTTATTCTATGTTAATTTCAGATAAAATTGCTTGTGAAGATTTTCCTTGTGAGAAAATCAATAAAGAAGGTTATCTCATTCCTGATATTGACATAGATATAGAAGAAATAAAAATTATTATGATTTCTGAGGTTCCACCTGAAAAACCTGAGGATAATTTCTATGCTGAAGGCACCCCCTACTACATGGAAACAACTTTGCAACTCTTCAAGGATGCAGGATTTGATGTTTCTTCGATTAATGATATAATAGATCTGGGTGTATACATCACCACTGCAATAAAATGTTCAAAGATTGGCTACTCCATTCCAACAAGTGCAATTAAAATTTGTTCAGAGATTCTTGAAAAGGAATTAGATTTATTTCCTAATGTTAAAGCTTACATACTAAACAGTGATGCTTCTATAAAAGCATTCAATTATATTGCGAAAAGAAAAACAGGAGAAAAAGCAATTCCTTCAGGTTCAACTTATAAGATCAGGCATAACGATTTTTATTACAAAGAATCTAGAGTTTTTCCTTCATACATTCTTACAGGTAAGAATCTTTTGATCGAGAAATCTAAAAGGAAAATGATTGCAGATGATATAAAAAGAGCATTTGTGTATGC
>MEHH01000040.1 GCA_001940755.1 Candidatus Heimdallarchaeota archaeon AB_125 | reverse complement strand
GTATTAGTGCTGGTTATATTCATTGCATCATCAGTGTCTCCAGCTCAGACAATATATAAGGATAATAAAACAGAAGAAATAGGCCTATCTCAAAATAATGAAAACAATCCTCCTGTTCTCATTGAAAAGGGCCCAATTCAAAAGAGTATTTTGTACTACGATGGTTCCATTATTGAACTACAGACTGAGGTTGTATCACAGCTGATATCTGACAGCGATCCAACAGTTATGACATTAGAGGATCTTAAAGCAATAGTTTACTCACGTAGAGAATCCTTTGAAAATGAACAGGAAATTGTAGTAGTTAATAACAACAATCCACGTAGTGGACTTAATATAGTATTCAACACTGATGGTAGTGTACCTGCTGGTGCTCTCGTGGCTCTTGGTGATTGTGAAACATACCTTGAAAATCTTTTTGGTGATCCAATCACAGTTACAGCAAATGTTGCTTTCGCGGATCTTCCGTCTGGCATACTTGGACAAACAAGTGTCTATTACGCAGGAAGTGTTACATGGACTAACTCTCGTAACGGTCTTCAAAATGATATGGACTACGATGATGTTATTCAAAACTGGCTTCCGTCTGGATCAACGATTCCTGTTCGCTATAATGATGATTCAAGTACAATAACAAATGAAAATCGCGTTTTTTGGTCTAAGGCTAACTACAGGGCAGTGATCGGAACGGTCAGCGGTATCGTAGGTGCAATCACATTAAATACCGATTATACTTGGGACTATGATCCATCCAACGGCGTAAGTGGATTCTCCTTTAATGATGTTATGCTTCACGAGGTTGGTCATGATCTTGGTTTTCTCTCATATGCAGAAGAGTGGTTACAAGGAGACAATGACATATATACATTAGACATTTTCCGTTTTAAACGAACTGATGGAGCTTATGATTATAATCCTGATACTTATGCAGAGTTTCAGACTACGCCTCGTTTAGTTGATTATAACAAAGATTCTGTTTCTGATATCATTGATGCTGAACATCGGATGTCTGATGGAGATCCATACCAGGCAAGCCATTTTTACTACACAATCAATGCATTGATGGCTCCAGCTATAGGCTCAGGTGAGACAAATTATCCAAATTATATGACAACTGCTGATATTAAAAACAACCATCTTAATCCACCGTATTCTAGATCATTAATATCAAGTGATATTTCATCCTGTGCCCATAATGCAGTGTTCTGATCATGCAATGAATGATGACCAAATAAAAAGTTTTGACCTAGTAGAATACTAATAACTATAGCAATTATTGAACCAAACGCTGCAAGTGCACCACCAATAGCCTGCGTAAAACCTCTTTTTTCTGTATCGGCGATGAATGGAATCTGAGCATCATAAAACATCCTACCTGCTTGATAACAGAAGTTTGCAACTACAAAGAGACCACATGCCCACCAAAAATTACTCCAGACTGTGATTAATGCCGTCATGGTTATCATTATTCCTGCAGAAATAAGGACTGCAGGTTTTCTTTTACCTGCTTTATCTGATATAGCACCCAAGATTGGTCCAAAAATTGCAATTAAAAGGTTTGAACCAGCCATGAAAGCTGACATCACGATAAACACTGTAGAAAGCTTCCAACCTAAGGCATACCCTGATATCAAAGCAAATGGTGTGAATGCTAAGCTTATCACGGCTTGTGAAAAGAAAGTATCTGCCATATCATAACTATACCACAACCAAGCGTTTTTTTGACTAGTTTGTTTTGATTCTAATTCTATTTCTTTTATATCGTCATTGCCTATAACAACATCTATATTTGACAACTTGTTTCACCTCAAATAAATCTCTTAGAAGAGAATTTTGTCTTCAATTATATTGGTTTATTTTAAATTTTCACTAAAAATATGGGGAAAAATCAACTATTTTCATATTTTTACATTTCAACGGATAATTTCTTTCTCAAAATCTATTAAAGAAGGAGGAATTCCATCATCTTTTGTTATTTTACTGAATTCTAAAGTTACTAGCCCCATTAATCTCTCTCTTCTGGATTCATCTGTCTTCATGTAAATAAATCGACTAAAAGGCATTTCTGTGGCCATTTTTAGATAAGAAATTTGATCATGGACTTTGTCTTGAGTTCCATTAACAACAAACACTTCTTTTGTTATTCCAGAAATATTGCCATAAAGTTCAAAATCTTTTACTGATTCCGCAGCTCTTCTCCATTTCCAAGGTTCAGCATTTGCTATGAAATTTTCAGCTCGCTTTCTTTGGACTTTCTCTTTCATACCTTTCATTTTAAGTTTTTTAAGTACAGGTTTCATCATCCTTATAACAAAAAGAGGAAGTATGGGGGTTACGTATTTAAGAAACCATTTTGGAAACCAAAGAGTATGCATAGGATCATGAGTAATGATAGTAGGGGCATCAATCGTTCCATCAATTAAACCATGTAAGAGTATCGCTCCACCCCAACATGTACCAAAGAGAACAAAATCATCGTTATCTAATTCAAGATAGTTAATCGCATCTTGAACATCCTTTGCCTTTTGACTCATACCCATCTTTGCTTTCTTTCTATCCAATTTACTACTTTTCTTTTCACGAGTTTCAATATAAAAACACTCAACCCTATCATGGATGACTTCATAGAAATCCACATACCCTATTTCCGTACCTCCCCATCCGGGAACAAAAACTAAAGGACGTTTTGAGATTGGATTGTCAGGTTTAAAATGATAAACTCTAATTTCACCATTATCTACAGGAACATACAGGATTTCAGTTGTATTAGCCTCCCAGAAATTTGGAACTTTTCTTTCAGTAGCATCAAGCATTTCGTGAACTAGTTGTTCTAATTCAGGAGACATATCCAGCATAGACTGTTCCTTATGTAGAGTTTCTTGAACTTGTTCTGTCATCTACTTTTTCTCGTAAACACTGCATTATTAAATTTGCTGTCCTACAAATGAATCTTCTAAGATTAGCAAATGAAATAAACTATTCTGAAAGGTGTTCTAGATTATGATTGAAAATAGTCACCACCTTATTAGAAGAGTTAATTCTTTTGAAAATAACCTTGTTGTTTAGGTCACTTTCCAGTCAAGGAACCTTTCTGCAAGGTTCGCTTGTTTATTATTACTCTAGCTATGAATAAAGAAAGAATCCCAATAAAGAGAGAGATTACTGTTAATATTAAGATGTAATAGAAGTCAGCTGCACTATGATTTAAAATTGAAGTATATTTTGATACTATGAAATAGATTATCATGCCAATTATACCAATACCTGAAGCTGAGGATAAGAATACTAAGGTATTCAAGCTTCTTCCTTGACTACTTTGAGCAGTATAATAGAAAAGTAAAGTACAAATCAGTGGAATTGGAATTTCAAAAAACCAAACTGTATTTGGATTTTGTTCAAAGAAGGTTTCTACAACACCAAAGGCAGATTCCATACTTGATAGTAAAAGAAACAATAATGCTACAGAAGATACCAGAGCCAAAACTGCAGAAATCCATGGAGGGGTTTTGATCTTAGATCTCGATTTTAGATTTTGGATCTGATCTATGCTCATATGCTTTACCCTTTTTCATTTTAATTGAAACATTATCAAATAAAATTCTTCGGGTTAGAGTTGTTGTCTCAACACTATGTATATAAAATAAAAGGTAAGATTAAGCTCTGGAGATTTATATGACTAAAGCAAAAGTTGAAACTAACAAAGGAATTTTCATAATAGAATTATATGACGAACACACTCCTAACACTGTTAAGAACTTCGTTTCATTGATACAAGATGGTTATTATGATGGAGTTAAATTCCACAGAGTTATACCTGATTTTGTTGTTCAAGGAGGAGATCCTACAGGAACAGGGAAAGGTGGACCTGGATATCAGATTGCAGATGAAGTTGACAATCCTGTGCAGTTACACGAACTGGGAGCGTTAAGTATGGCCAATTCTGGGCCAAATACAAACGGATCACAGTTCTTTATAGTTCTTAATCCAGCAAATTGTAGACATTTGAATAAAAAACACACTGTATTTGGAAAGGTTATTGATGGAATGAAAATCATTAATATGATACGTCAAGGAGATAAAATGGTTAAGGTTACTGTTGAGGATGAATCTGATATCATTCAAAATCATGAACTTCAAAAACTGTAAGATTAAACAATTCTCCTTTTTCTTCTTATTAAAGGAATAATTCCAAAAATTGGTATTAGTAAGCCAGATATAGAACCAATCATAATTTTTGCGTTATAGCCAACAAGCTTTAAGAAGTAATGAACATGAGCTTCAAAACTTCTTTCATATCTTTCTTCATAATTATACTCATAAGATATCTTTTCAACAATAAAATCGATAATATCTACCAAACCTGTATCAGTATCCACCCTTATTTCTGTAAAACGACTCCAATTTAATTGATAATATGAACTTGAAGTGTTAAAAATGAAGTTCTCAGTTATATCTTCAAGAACAGTAATTGAAGAAGGTTGTTTACTAACCTCAATTTGTGAAGTATAACTGTAAAAAAAAACACCATCAGTTACTGAGTCAGTCTCTGTTTTTTCTAAATTATTCAAAATCAAATAATATTCTTCTAAGAAACTATATTGTTCTGTGTAATTAATATAAACTAGAGGAAGAAAAGGGAAAGGAGTCAGACTGAAAATTTCTCTAAACCAAGAAAATTCTACTTCAGTCATCTTCTCTTTATTACGGTACAGGTCAAAGAGAACATTAGCTTCAGAAGAATAAAGGTAATAACCTACAAGTTCAGGATATTCAGAAGGATTTTCTTTCAGTATAATTGTTATCTTATCACCTTGTTTGAATGGTGGATTACTGTTAGACCATATACTGGGTACTTGATAATTTAAAATTTTGAACATCCATGTATAAGAGGATCCTACATCAATATCATCATGAAAAACAAACTGTTCAGAAGAAGCATAGATTTCTATAGAACCAAAGTACATAGAATTCAATAGGAGAACTAGAAACAGAAAAGCCCCATTTAAAGATTTCATGCAAGTACCTCTGAAAATGGAAATTAGTGGAAGTTAGCTAAAGGTACGTGGGAGCTTGTTTATAAATAATTACCATGCAAAATCACAAATTTAAGAGGAAATGGTGGCTCGAGCGAGTTTCGATCTCGCGACCTCAGGATGTCTCACCCGAGGACTCAGCTCATAAACTCTAGCCCTTCTTTTTTAAGATTATGAGTCCTGCGCTCTAGCCAGCTGAGCTACCGAGCCATTTCTAAATCTGAACATGATATCTTGTTTTTAATTCTTTTGTTCTTTATCTTGAAATAATTATTAGAATCCTTTTTATATCTCTTAAGCTATAATTATACTATGTCTGGGAGAAGAGGATCAAAAGTTTATACTGATAAAAAAGGATACAAGAAGTATAAGAATAGCAACAAGCCGGTTCACAGACATGTTGCCGAAAGAAAATTAGGAAGAAAATTAAAACCAAGAGAAGTAGTGCATCACAAGAATAGAGATAAGCAAGACAATCAAAGAAGTAACTTATGGGTGTTTTCAAGCCAGAAAGAACATTACAAGGCACATAAAAAAGATAAGAAAAAATATAACAGATGGTAAAACTGAACATGATATCTTGTTTTTAATTCTTTTGTTCTTAATCATTGGATTATCTATTATACTAGCTTGCTAATATAGGTTCATGCTTAAAGAAGGATATACTACAGGAAAAGAATCTAAAATTGTTAGCGATAAGAATATTAGGGATTTCTATGTCATAATAACTCGTATAGAGAAAAGAGATTATCCTTATAGGGTTGTAGCTACTAATGAAGAACAAGCAATTGAATTTGCAGTTGATGAATACAATCCAATAACTGAAAAAGATATTATCTCACTAGAAGATCAATTCGTTGAGACAATTGATTGGGAAGCTAGAGTGGAAAAAGAACTCTAAAAATAATTTTGTTCTTTCTATAACCATTTGTTTAAAACTTCTTCTGCGCCTTGTAATAAGTCAACTAGCATCTTTTTATCTTCGTCCTCTTCTAATTTCACTTTTCGATTCTCTAACCATCTGTAGAGAGTGGTACTCAGCTGTTCCTCAAGTTCAGAAATAATTCCAAATTTTATTCCATAGTCAGATTCTTCTTTCATTATACTCAACATGTATTTTTACAATATATTCTCTTGTAATTCCCCGATAGTATTGAGAAATAACCTATTATTGTCTAATAGATTATAGAGAAATCGATTAATAAAGACAAACTTCTCGTAATTTTAAGACTTAAATGACTGAAATAAAAATAATTTGGGCTATTGTAATTATTCTTCGCCCATTTGTGCTTCTTCAGTAGTTTCTTCTTCAGTAGTTTCTCCATCAGCTAGTTCATGTTCAGCTAGTTCTCTTTCAGCTTCTCTTTCAGCTAGTTCTTCGTCAGATAACTTATCATCTGCTAGTTTTGCAACCTTTGCTATTCCTTTAGAGAATCCTTTGGTTCTTCGCAATTCTTCTACTATTTCTTCTCCTTTGCCAATCTTATATGTACAAGGAGTTGGAAATCTATCATTTGCTCTTTTTAAAGCTTCAAGTGCTATTGGATAATGTTGAGGATTTAGTCTTACTGTAACTATTTCTTGTCCTTCTCTTACTCTTGCTGCTCTATCTGTAGGTTTTCCAAAAGATCTTCGCATTCCATCTTGAATTCTATCAGCACCAGCTACAGCCATCATTTTGTTTTCTCTTAAAATATGATGGGGGTGTATTCTAATTGTCATGTGATAGTTTTCTACTCCTACTTTTCTTTGTAGATGTCTATTAACTGCAATTCTTGCAGCTTCTAAAGCAGTGTGTCTGATTTGACATCTTTCTTTTGAAACAAGGTGAACATGTAATGGGAAGTCTCCACTTCTGTTTCCAGTATCATATGCTCTAATTCTTGAATCAGGAACACCTCTAACATACGTACCAACTCTGGTATTCGCTGGTCCTCTTACATATCTGTAACATCTTGCTGGTCTTTTACCCATTTTTCTCAACTTACCTTATCTTGCTGATAGAGCGATTCGCTCTATTTCTTGTTTCCTTTTAACAGCTGAGCTTCCTTGATCACCTGTTGATGCAACGATCAATTCTTCAGCGACAACCTCATCAACACTTTTGATGTTATTGAAGCTCTTTTGCTTTATTGCGTTAGCTATGAATCTTAATGCTAAATCAACCCTTCTGCTTGGTGCTACATCTACAGATATATGCTGTGCTACTCCACCATAGGTTAAACGAGTTGTTTCTTCTCTTGGTGCTACTTTACAGATTGCATTTATAAGAACTTGAACAGGGTTGTTTCCAGTTCTTTCATATATAATCTCAAATGCAACTCTAACAATGTTTATTGCTTTTTGTTTCTTTCCAGCATTTTTGCCCTTTTTCATTAATTTATTAACGAATCTTTCGACAATGTTCATTTCTGCTTTTTTGAAACGTTGATCTTGGTGTCTTCCACCAGAATGTGGGAAGTATACTGGTTTAAGAGAGATATATCTTTGTAAACCTAAGTCAGATACTGATACTTCACTTAAATCCCATTTACCAAAGAGCTTGATTTCATCACTCATTTTGATTCCACTTCAACTAATTTAGCAAAACCAGCTACGTTTAAAAATCTAATGTTGAGCGACAGAATATCTTAGAAGAGTCTTTAAGAAAAGAAAAGGGAGAAAGAATTCTCCTGTATTATAGATTGAGTTTCTTTATTATCCAAGGTAATAGTAGAATCAATACTGGTCCCAATAATGCATAGATCACAAGATCTAACACCATTTTCAAAGTTGTTGCTGGCTCTGGATCAAAGAACATACCATAGAGGAACACTCCTGCAAGAATAACTACAGCAAATAATACTCTTAGTATACCTTTCCACCATTTATCCATCTTATTATCAAAACCAACAACTTTACCTTCTATTGCATAAGAAATAGAAACTGCTGTAAAGACAGCAATGTAACTCAAGTTGTCTACCATTGATTCCAATTCTACAGAGGGAAACAGATTTAGTAGTACTATAGGAGTTGCGAATATTATACTTGTTGCTATGCTCCAAAGTATCTTTGTTGTAGTTGATTTATCCTCAAAATAGTTCTCTACAGGTTTGAGTACTACTATAAAAATTGCTAAGAAAATTAATCCAATACCAAATCCCATTAAGACATCAGTAAACCAATGTTCCACTAGATAAATTCTAGAGAAAGCAATTAACAAAGGAAGCACAATTGATATGGATAACATTCCCCACTTGACAACAAAAGAACCAAGAACACCCCAAAAGTCGGTGCTCATTTGAGTATGACCACTAGGTAAACCATAACTTGTTTCATCTATTTTGTGTCCAAAAGTATCATCAGGTCGAGGTAATTTGAAAGCTAATTTTGCTGAAGCATTTATTACAGTTGTTGATACCAAAGCAACAATTGCTCTATATGCTTTCTTTTTATCCCACACATAGTACAAAATAACTAAAACAGCAACGTAAATGATAGCTTCTCCTAGATAAGTAATTGTGCTAAATATTCTTTTACCAATACTCGAACTGCTATTCAAAAAGAAATCAGAAATCATATAATCCAAAGTGGTTGTTCCTCTTCCATATATATATACAAGTACCATTGCAGCTACAATGAAAGCTACTCCCACTACCGACATTATGATTGCAATTAGATTTCGTTTTTTCATAATAGAAACGTTGAAGCGCAAGAAATAATTAAACCTTTTGTGACTTTTGCGTAAATTGCGCATTATTTTCGTATTATTTGCGTGGTGTTTTTTCCGACAATATCCTCGAAAACAGCTTTCTCGAAGCTTCTATTAGCTTTTTTCAAAGTTAAGATGGAAATAATCAGTGCGATAATCAATTTCTGAATTTTCAAGACATCTTGTCACCCATAAATGTCAACGAAAAGATAAAATATGATTATCCAAAGTATAGAACAGTGAATAATATGGGTATTTACAAGGATCTTGAAGAAAAGAGAGTAGTTATTACTGGTGGAGCTAGTGGTATAGGTTTGGCTACTGTTAAACGATTTATCAATGAAGGTGCAAATGTTGTTATCATTGATTGGAATAAAGATGAGCTAACTAAAGTACTAACTACTATTCCTGAGCTCAAAGGTGGAGTTCATGCTGATGTCAGCAATCCAGAAGAAATCAAACTTGCATTTGAAAAAATAGACGATACTTTAGGAGGTATTGACATATTAATTTCCAATGCAGGAATAAGTTTTCGTAAACCATTTTTGAAAATAGATTATGAACAATGGTCTAAAGTTCTTCGAGTAAACTTAGATGGAATGTTCCTTTGTACTAAAGAAGCAATAACTAGAATGAAAGAACAACGTTCTGGCGTAGTTCTGTTAACAGCTTCAACTAATGGCATTGAAGGTCACCCATTATATACAGATTACAATAGTTCAAAGGCAGGTGTTATTATCTTAGCTAAATCATTGGCTCTTGAATTTGCTCCATGGTTAAGAGTAAACGCAATATGTCCTGGTTATGTTCTTACTCCAATGCAAAAAGCAGAATATACGCCGGAAATGTTAGAAGAGATTAATTCAAAAATACCCCTGAATCGTCATGCGGAACCAGAAGAAGTTGCTAGTTTATTCGCATTCCTGTCTTCATCAGAAGCTGCATATATTACTGGACAAGCAATAGCCATCGATGGGGGGGAAACAGCAGGACCTTATTCACCGCTAGAGGAATAATTGAGCTGGAAGTAGAAAACTATGGGTAATGTAAACAAAAAATTAATGAGCATGATTTCTTTGGAGGGTAAAGTTGCGATAGTTACAGGAGCAGCTTCAGGTATAGGTTTAGCTACTGCTAAGTTACTGTCAGATGCTGGAGCAAGAATGGTGTTAATTGATATTAATGAAGCAGGGGGTGTTGAAGTAGCAGAAGGAATCAATAGTTCTGGAGGAAAGGCTAAATTCTTCTTATGTGATGTAACTTCTGATTCTGATTGTAAGAGTATAACTAAAGCAATTTATGAAGAATTTGGCAAAATTGATATTTTATTCAATAATGCAGGAGTTATTCGTCGTAAAAACGTTCTAGATTTAGAAGAAGAGGAATGGGATTTAATAATTGATGTTAATCTAAAATCTATTTATCTTCTTTCTCGACAAGTAATTCCAATTATGATTAAAGGTAAAGGAGGAAGCATCATTAACACAGGATCTGGATGGGGTATCAAGGGTGGTCCAGATGCAGTAGCTTATTGCGCAGCTAAAGGTGGCGTTGTTAATATGACTCGTGCAATGGCGATTGACCATGGAAAACAAGGGATTAGAGTTAATTGTGTTTGCCCAGGAGATATTGATACACCTCTTTTACGTGGTGAAGCAGAACAGCTAGGTGTTGATGAAGCGGAGTTCATGAAAGAAGCTGCAGACCGTCCTCTCAATCGTGTAGGTGAACCCTTAGATGTAGCTAAAACAGTTCTTTACCTTGCTAGCGATCTTTCAAGCTGGGTAACAGGTGTATCACTAATTGTTGATGGGGGAGGAATTGCTTAATGAGTAAAAAGAAAGTACACCCTTACATTCCTAATTCTGTTCCAGAAATAAAAGCACAAATGTTGGAAGAGATTGGTGTAAGCACTATAGATGAATTATATGAGGATATTCCGGAGGATTTGAGATTTAAAGGAAAAATGAATCTACCTGAACCTTTTCTCTCAGAATATGACCTCAAAAAACATGTTAATCAGATTCTTGCAAAAAATCAAACATGTCAAGAGAACCTGAGTTTCTTAGGGGGAGATTGCTGGCAACATTACGTTCCTGCAATATGTGATGAAATCAACCAACGTTCTGAATTTTTAACTGCATATGCTGGAGAACCCTATGAAGATCACGGTAGATTTCAGGCACTTTTTGAGTATGCTAGTATGATGGGAGAACTTCTAGATATGGATGTAGTTAATGTACCAACATATGACTGGGGTCAAGCTGCTAGCACCTCTATAAGGATGGCAGCGAGAATTACAAAACGTACAGAAGTATTAATCGCTGAATCCATCTCACCAGATAGGCTTTCAATAATCAGAAACTACTGTAAACCAGTTATTAAAATTCAATTAGTCAAATTTGATAAAGAAACTGGGAAGATTAACATCGCTGATTTAAAGGAAAAAATATCATCTAGTACAGCTGCTATCTATTTTGAAAACCCTTCATATCTTGGTTGTATAGAAGACCAGGGTAAAATTATCGCAGATATTACTCACACGCATGGTGCATTAAGCCTTGTAGGTGTTGATCCTATTTCCTTAGGAGTATTAATACCTCCAAGCAATTATGGAGCAGATATTATTTGTGGTGACATCCAAGGTTTAGGTGTGCATATGCAGTATGGAGGAAGTCTTGCGGGTTTTATTGCTACTAGAGATGAAGAACAATATGTAATGGAGTATCCTTCTCGTCTTTTTGGAATAACCACAACAGCTGTTGAGGGAGAACATGGGTTTGGTGATGTTACCTATGATAGAACATCTTTTCATGATAGAATTGAAGGCAAGGAATTTATTGGAACTGCTTCAGCATTGTGGGGAATTACTGCAGGGGTATATTTAGCCCTTGCTGGACCACATGGGATGAAAGATTTAGGACAACTAATCTTACAAAAATCTCAATATGCCATCAAGAAATTTTCTGAGGTAAAAGGGATAAGCATTCCATTTTCCCTATCATCTCATTTCAAAGAATTTGTTGTAGATTTTAGCGATTCAGGAAAAACGGTTGATGAAATAAACAAAGCTTTACTCGAAAAGGGTATTTTTGGAGGTAAAGATATTTCTAGTGAGTTTCCTGAACTGGGAAACTGTGCAGTCTATTGTGTGACAGAAATTCATTCCAAAGAGGATATAGATAGACTTACTCAGACGGTAAATGAATTTTTGAATGAGGAGGGAATATAATGAGCAGGAAAATCAAAGCTAGGAATTTCCACCAAGCTAAATGGGATGAGCCAGTTATCTTTGAATTAAGCAATAAGGGAGAACGAGGTATTCTATTCCCTGAAATAGAGAAAGAGATAGAACAAATTATTGGAGATGGAATATCTAGTCTTCCTAAGAATATGATAAGAGAACAACTCCCTAATCTACCAGAACTGTCACAAATGCAAGTACTGAAACACTTCCTTCGAATGTCACAGCAAACACTAGGAGCGGACTTCAATGTTGACATTGGTCAAGGAACGTGCACAATGAAATATAGCCCAAAAATAAATGAAAAATTTGCTACAGATCCAAAGTTTACAGAACTTCACCCATCTCAAGATGAATCTACTGTTCAAGGAATTCTGGAAATAATCTACAAATTAGATTTATATCTCAGGGAAATTTCAGGTTTAGATAAATTTACCTTCCAACCAGGTGGAGGAAGTCAAGCAATTTTTGCTATAGCTTCCATTATTCAAGCCCATCATGAAGCAAATGGTGAAGCAGATAAACGCAATGAAATCATAACTACAATGTTTTCTCATCCTTCAGATGCCGCTGCACCTGTTGTTAAAGGATATAATATAATCAATATCTATCCAAATGAAGATGGCTTACCAGCTGTTGAAGCCTTAAAAACTGCAGTTTCTGAACGTACTGCTGGATTACTAATTACCAACCCAGAAGATACTGGAATTTTCAATCCTAAGATAAAGGAATTTACAAAAATAGTTCACGAGTTTAGTGGTGTTTGTGGTTATGATCAAGCAAATGCCAATGGAATCTTAGGAATTACTAGAGCAAAAGAAGCAGGATTTGATCTTTGCTTCTTTAATTTACATAAGACTTTTTCTTCCCCTCATGGATGTGGTGGTCCTGCTGCAGGAGCTCTTGGTGCTACTGAAGAGTTTACTAAATATTTACCAATTCCTTTAGTAGAATTTGATGGAGATAAATACTTCTTCAATAATGAAGTTCCAAATAGTATAGGTAAAGTCAGAGCTTTTTATGGAGTTGTTCCAGCAATACTGAAAGCATATTCTTGGATTATGAGTTTAGGTAGTGAAGGATTAAGAGAAGTTGCTGAAATTGCTGTACTTAATAACAATTATTTGCTGAAGAAAGTCTTAGAACTTCGTGGTGCAAGTGCGCCTTATGCAGAGGGAAGGCATCGTATTGAACAAGTTCGATATAGTTGGGATGAACTCTACAAGGAAACTGGAATTACAACGGAAGATATTACTTGTCGAATGGTTGATTTTGGTTTTCATATGTGGTCTAGCCACCATCCTTTCATAGTTCCTCAACCTTTTACTTTAGAACCAACTGAATCTTATTCTAAAGCTGAGATTGATGAATATATTGCAGGATTAAAAAAAGTTGTAGAAGAAGCGTATGAAAATCCCGAATTAGTAAAAACCGCTCCCCATAGAAGCGTGGTTCATAAAATTGATTATGAACCATTAGATGATCCTGATAGATGGGCAATCACTTGGAGAGCACATTTGAAGAAAAATAAATAATAGAGATTGAAAAGATGGTTTGAGATGAAAAAAGTAGGTTTAATTATAAACCCTATCGCTGGTATGGGGGGTAGGGTTGGACTTAAAGGAACTGATGGTCAGACTATCTTAACGGAAGCTAAACGTTTGGGGGCAAAACAAGTATCTCCACAGCGTACAATTAAAGCACTAGAAAGACTTATTCCACTTAAGAATTCAATTGAATTAGTAACATATCCGAGGGAAATGGGAGAACAGGTAGCAAAGCAATGTGGCTTTAATTCTAGAATCATAGGTTCAATAACTAAAGGAAAAACAACCTCGGATGACACCAAACAAGCTTGTAAAAACTTTCTTGATCTTAACATAGACATTTTACTTTTCGCTGGAGGAGCTGGAACAGCGAGAGACATCT
>MEHH01000039.1 GCA_001940755.1 Candidatus Heimdallarchaeota archaeon AB_125 | reverse complement strand
CTCTTTGTGATTCACTCTTTTCCTGAGTTTTACCTAAATAAGTAGAATAAATATCATAACCTGATTTCAAGAAACTTTCCAATAAAACTGGATTGGAGTGTAAGAATGAATCAAAACCAGTCTTGGAGGATGTTTTAATTGGTATTTCTTTCTTAACTACAGATTGTTCATAGCTGCTATCACCAGAAGTGGATACTTTTTCTCCGTTATCATAACCTGATAGGTTGATTTTATTTACTGTATCATGCAATTTAATAATTTCATCACCTTTTGCTGATAGAGTATTGAAAACATAGACATCTCCTTTCTCCTTAAGAACATCTTTAGTGAAGGAAAACAGAGCTTTTTTCGGACCAACTTCAACGAAAAACCTAGCACCTGCTTTATACATATTTTCTATCTCTTCTACCCATCGAACAGATGAACTTATTTGCTCAACAAGAAGTTTTCGAATTAGTTTAGAATCAGAAGGATATGACTCACTAGTAACGTTGCTGAAAACAGGAATTGATGGAGGTTTGAATTCTATTTTCGAGAGTACTTTTTCCATCTCTTCCTCAACATTTTTTACAATCTGTGAATGAAAAGCTGTAGAAACACTCAGTCTTACTGCTCTAACTCCTTTCTTCTCTGATAATTCTAAGACTTCCTCAATTGCTTCAATCTCTCCGGAAACAACTGTTTGTGTTTTAGAGTTATAGTTTGCAATTGTCAAATATGAGTCTTTTATTTCATTAACAATTTCCTTAACTTTCTCAATTGGAGCTAATATTGCTGCCATAGCACCAGGTATTGTGTTCCCAGCTCTGCTCATAGCTCTTCCACGTTCTATAACAGCTCGTAATCCGTCTTCAAAAGACATAGCTCCTGCAACTACAAGAGCAACATATTCTCCGAGACTATGACCTGCTACTATATCTGGTTGAATACCTTCCTCAGCTAAGAGTCTTGCAATTGCAACATCTACAATAAATAATGCTGGTTGAGTAAATTTAGTATCTGTAAGTCTTTTCTTATTAGCTTCAGCAGAAAGTTTCTCAGAACCAAAAATAATTTCTTTTATGCTATAACTATAATAGTTATACCAAATTTTTTCTGCTTTTTCAAAAGTCTGAGCTACAATTGGGGAGTTTTCATAAAGCTGTTTAGCCATCCCTAAATATTGACTTCCTTGACCTGTAAACATAAAGCTTAGTTTTGGTTTAATGCTTTGTAGAGAGATTTCACTTGAACTAGTTGACTCAGTATGTTTGGTTCCTATCTGAATACCCCTTTTATGTTCGTAATTCACTTTTTCAGGAGAGTATTCTTCCAAAATAGTATGAAAATTGGTACCACCAAATCCGAAAGCAGAAACACCAGCTCTTCTGATTTTGTTCTTGCTGGTCTCCCATTTCTTTGGATCAGAACTTAACACTAACTTCGATTTACTCCAATCAATCTTTGATGTTGGATTTGTAATATTTACAGTTGGAGGTAATAGCTTATGGAAAATAGATAATGTAGTTTTTATTAAAGATGCAATTCCTGCAGCACCTTTTAGATGTCCTATCTGGCTCTTAATTGAACCAACAGCAATTTTCTTTGAATTTGTTCTTTTCTGAAAAATCTCTTCTAAAACACTTAGTTCAACAGCATCCCCAACAATTGTTGATGTACCATGAGCTTCAATATAGTCAATATCATTTACAGTTATATCAGCTAGTTGAAGTGCCATATCTATTGCTTGTTTTTGTCCTTCTGGATTAGGAGCTGTAATTCCTTTCCCTTTTCCATCTGACGATGCTCCTATAGAAGAGATTATACAATAAATTTTGTTATTATCTCGAATAGCATCTTCTAATCTCTTCAAAACCATGAAACCAGCTCCTTCTCCCATAACAAATCCATCTGCATTCTCATCAAATGGACGTGAGCCTGTTGAGGAAAGAGCTCCAATTTTACTAAATTTCACGTATGATGCTATATCCATTGATCTATCGGCACCACCAACTAGAACAGAATCATAATCACCAGAAGTCAGGGATTTAACAGCTGTATCTAAAGCAGCTATACTAGAAGCACAAGCTGCATCTGTAGTCATTGATTTTCCTGTAAAGTTGAACACATTAGCTATTCGACCTGAGATTATATTTGATAATTCACCAGGCATTGAATCTTCAGTAATTGGAGGAAACATTTCTTCATATCTTAGCTTAAGATTATCCAGAAGAGAGCTTTGTTTTTCTTCTTCAAGAGATTGGAAGACAACATTTTTTTCTAACTCCTGAAGGAATTCTGGAGCAAAAAGAGCTTTATTTGTTATTCGTTGAATTTCTCCTCCCAAAGCATTTCCAACAATCACTGGTATTGATAACCTCTTTTTACCATCAGTTGGTAATCCTGCATCTTCTAAAGCCTGCTTAGCTGCATCAAGAGACCATTTCTGTACATCATCCATATTATCAGAAATTTTTGGAGGTATCCGATATTTCAGTGTGTTGAATTTGTAATCTTTGATGAATGAACCTAGCGTTGAATAGGTTTTGTTCCTAGCAGTTTTATCTTCATCATAATGTATAGATTTGTTCCATCTTGAATCCGGAACTTCAGTTATTGAGTATTTTTTATTGAGTATATTGTTCCAGTATTCTTCAATATTGGGTGAATCCGGAAATAAACAGCCTAAACCAACAATAGCTATTCTGTTGTGTGTTGATAATTCTAAACTTGAACTCTTTATAGATTCTTCAACAATTGCAGTTGTTGGTTTCTTCTTTAGCATAGTCTTCATTGTGGTTATAACTTCTTTACCAGATACAATAATATCATAATGAAGATCATTAATTTGAACGATATTTCGCTTCAAACTAATTATTTCGCCTGCCATAAAGCATCCTAAAGATTCCTGCTCTTTTTCATCAACAAGATTGAATTGAGTTGTATCTCCTCCAGGAACATGATCAGCATTCCAAATCTCTGCTTTAGCTGCAATTCTTAATGCTCCTAAATTATCCTTTTCATAGAGTTTCTTTCTTTCACTTATAGATAGTCCTTCTTTAATTCGACTTTTTTCATCTTCAGTAGTTTTTGTAACAAATTCAGAAGGAATTGTTCTTGCTCTAGTATTTACTGTAGAGCCAATCACTCTAGTCACAGATGAATCAAGCAATTTCTCTTGATAGAAGGTAGTAAGTGCTTTAGTATTTACAATTTCATCAGTGAATAGATAAGCTGTACCCATTTGGATCCCAGGATTTATCATATCAAGATGACTGCCTAACATTGCTGCAACCATAGCTGCTCCTAGTTCATCTCCTATACCACCAGCATAAACAATGTTTATTTTATCAGGTATCTCATTAGTATTAGCTGTAAGATATTGTAGGATTGATTCCCAAAGAATCATTGATGATAGATTTCCTATATGACCTCCACATTCACTTCCTTCTAATATCATAATATCGAGATTGCTACTAATAGCCTCTTTGAACAAACTTAGTGCTGGAGTATGAGCCATAATTTTCATACCTAGTTTCTGTATTCGAACAGCTAATTGAATAGAGCCAGCTGCAAGTAGACATATTGGAGTCTTATTTTGTTCCATTAAAGCTATATGAGCTTCTCTTCTTTCTTTCATTACTTCAAGACCAATAATCCCTCCTGCATAGTTTCGATTCTGTGGGAATTTAGTAGTAAATTCTTCAAAAAGTTCTTCTGTTTCTTCTTTTAGAAGACCACCCATTGCTAGTACTGGTAATGCCCCTTCTTCAGCTACCTTAATTGCAAAATCAGTATTATCTGTAATGTTAGCCATTGGACCTTGAATGATGGGGAATTTAATTTCTAAGCTTTGAGCAAACTCACTTCCTTCTTGAAATGGCCAATCATTTGCTACATTATCAATTTGGTTTTCAATAATATCTTGAATTGAAATCAAGAACAATTGTAAATTAACAAACATTTCTCTTATAAAAGGAGCAAAACTGAATCCTAAATCGCAAGGTAGAAATGAATGTTTTATTTCTTCTGAATCAAAAAATTGAGATTTGCTTGATAGATCTCTCAAGTATTCAAGTAAAATCTTTTCTCCATCATCTGAATTATCTTTTTCGAATTTCTTCAAATCTCGAATGTAATTGTTTGCAATTTTACCAATCAATCTGTATTTGTTTGGAAAACTTTCACCTACAATGTATGTATCACTTTCGTCAAGTTTCTCCATATACTCTTTGATTGAATCGTTTAATGGACATTCTGGAAGTAAATAGAGTTGACCTTCTAGAACTACTCCTAAAGCTCCTCCTACCAAAGCAGAAGCAATGTTGTAAACACCAAAACCACCTTGTATTATGAAGGGATAACCAGCTTTATTGAATTCTTGAATTAGTATAAAGGAGGTTTGCTCGCTTATTTTTCCTCCTGATTCAAAACCTTTTGCTAAGAAGAAATCAGCCCATTCAACTCGTTCATGTGCTTTTTCTAGATTAACAACTTCTGCTATTTTCCAATTAAGTTTTGATGAAATTTTTGCTAAATCCTCCTGATTGATATCAAAGGCTATAATTCCTATTGGGAGTGAGTGTACTTCTGAAAGAGCAGATAACGAAGCAACATCAGGAACTCTTACACCCCACAATTTATCAGAAGGAATTTTCTTTAAACAAATCTCAATGATTTCTTTTGAATCAATCTCATTTAATCCCTCAAGATCAATTAATCCTATCCCATCATTTAGTGATAATTCTATTGTGAGTTGAGGATCTGTTATTCCCTTTGGAGAATATCCCCAGATAAAGCTATTTAGCTTAAGCTCTTTTTCTATTTGTTTTTTAGTTTTCATAATAACACCTCAAACAGGAGAGATTCCATGTTTTCTTCTTGGAGATTGTTCTCTCTTATTTTGAAGTAAAAGTAAAGAAGCAATAATTTCACTTCGAGTTTCTTCAGGAAATATTACTTTGTCAACATAACCTAATTCTGCAGCTTGATAGGGATTAGCGAATTCTTCTTTGAACTCGTTAGTAAATTCTTCAAGCACTGTTTCAGGATTCTCTTCTTCTTTCAATTTATTCTTGTATAGAATCCTGCATGCTCCTTCTGCACCCATAACAGCTATCTCAGCTGAAGGCCAAGCTAAATTGAAGTCTGTCCCCAAGTGTTTTGAACTCATAACAATATATGCCCCCCCATAAGCTTTTCTGACTATAACTGATATTTTTGGAATTGTTGCTTCTGAGTAAGCAAAAAGTAATTTTGCTCCATGTCGAATTATACCTTCATGTTCTTGTTTGACACCAGGAAGGAACCCTGGAACATCTACAAATGTTAAAATTGGAATGTTGAAAGAATCACAGAATCTAATAAATCGAGATGCCTTATCTGCTGCATTGTAATCAATTGCACCTCCTAGAAAGAGAGGTTGGTTAGCAATAATTCCAGCAGTTAATCCTTGAATTCTAGCAAAGCCAATAATAATATTCTTCGCCCAGTCTTCATTCAATTCGAGGAAACTGTCAGAATCGAAAATAGTTTCTATGATTCTTTTCATATCATAAGGCTCATTTTCCATTTCAGGCATCAACTCTCGGAGTAATAACTGATCAGTTTCTTCGACAATATCAGGATTAAATGGAGGATCATTTAGATTATTTGATGGTAAATAAGAAAGTAGTTTTCTTGCTAAATCCAATGTTTTTTCTTCATTCTCACCGACAAGATGACTCACACCAGTTTTACTACCGTGAACACTACTCCCACCTAAATCATAAAATGAAATCTCCTCACCTGTTACAGCTTCTACAACTTCTGGTCCAGTCACAAACATGAAAGAATTTTCCTTATTCATTAGAACAAAATCGGTTAATGCAGGTGAATATACTGCTCCTCCTGCACAAGGACCTAGAATAACTGAAACTTGTGGAATAACTCCTGAAGCTTGAGTATTTCTGAAGAAGATATCTCCATAACCAGCTAAGGATGCAACTCCTTCCTGAATTCGTGCTCCTCCAGAATCCAAAATACCAATTATTGGATTTCCAGTTGTTATGGCTAGATCCATTACTTTGCAGATTTTTGTTGCTTGTGCTCTCCCTAAACTTCCTCCAAAAACAGTGAAATCTTGACTATAAACGAAAACTTGTTTTTCGGCAATTGTAGCGTGACCTGTAATAACTCCATCTCCCAAGGGTTTGTTATTTTCTAAGTTAAATTTGGTATTTTGATGTGTAACAAAAGAATCAATTTCAACAAAGGAGTTTTCATCAACAAGTAATTCAACTCTCTCTCTTGCTGTTAACTTCCCTTTCTTGTGTTGATTCTCTACCTTTTTTTTCCCTCCACCTTCAAGACTTTGTTGTCTTTTTTCTAAGAGCTTATCATTATTAGATTTTTCTTTCTTATTAGCTCTATTCTTATGATTTAGATACATTAGTATTTACTCTGTATAGTTAAGTAAAAAGCCATCTTCATTTATGACAAAGAAACGAAAAAAACTTTATAACGAACCATTTCTGTTGCGGTCTTGTGGTATATAGAATAGAATATATGAACACTGTTCATTATGAAACAACATCTTCAACAATGGATGTGATTCTGAAGCATTTAGAATCAGAACTAGATAATCCAATTTTAATCATAGCAAAGAAACAAACAAAGGGGAGGGGGAGAAGAGATTCTGAATGGTTTTCTCCTACTGGAGGGCTCTATATGACATATGCTTTCCCATTACTAACAAAACCACATCTTCATCAAATCCGTTTCTTGCATTATGCTGCTGCTTTAGGAGTTCAGCAAGTTCTTAGAAAAAGTTTTTCTGATGATGTTCTTGTTAAATGGCCAAATGATATATACTTTGAGAAGAAGAAACTAGGTGGAATTCTTATAGAATTGGTAACCAAGAACCTTGAATATTTATTATTAGGAGTTGGCATAAATATTGTAAGAAAAGATGAAGGTTCTGAAGAATCAAAAAAGTTAGATATTGCGTTTTTAGAAGATATAATCCAAGATGAAATCGAACTAGATAAACTCATTAAACATTTCTCCGAATCTATTTTTAAATTTGTAAATTTAACCTTCTCTATAGATTATAAGAAGCTAACTTCTATTTATAACAAAAATATGATTAATATGAATAGAAAACACAAGTTTGAATCAAGAGCGTTTACATGTAAAGGAATTTCTGAAAATGGGATGTTGAGACTAGAATCAACAGATAGTTCTCATTTCGATATTCCTATAGATCAATCTACAGATCTAACAATCTTATACTAGCGACATTAATTCTCCAACATAAAAGTTTAAAAATGTATAAGATTTTCTTTGAGTAGGTGTTAAGAAACTATGCCTCCAATAATCATCCCTTCAATCATAAGCGTATTCATCGTAATAATTTTATTCGGAGTAATATTTGGATTTGCTTTCTGGCTTCTTAGAAAACTGAACAGAGGATTATCTAACCGAAGATTAAGACGAAAACTATCCACTGCAGCGATGGGAACAAAAAAATAACTGTCACCTATACACTTTCTGAATTTCTTTATTTTTAGCATAGATTTCTTCACTTGTAATTTAACTTTGAGATTAAAAATCCGAAGAATGCTTATGCAAGTGAAAAAGTAAGCTCCAACTTTAATTTTAGTAGCAATGGGGAATTCCAATCCCTTCAAAAACTAGCCATTCCTTAACAATGTCTACTCTGATGACATTTCTATCGTTTTTATCAGTTCCTGCAATAAATAGAAGAAGAATTTCTTAGATTATCTCGCATTGAAATTTCGTTTTCTTATTTGTAACTACAAAGGCTAAAAAGAAATAATGTAACAATTCAAGTTTCTTTCCAATATAATTTTAATGATTTATTGATATTAGGTAATCCTTAAAAATTATGCTTCCTAAAGCTGAACATATGAAAAATAGAAAAAGTTTACAGGTTTTCACTTTAATATTGATTTTCATGATGCCTGCTACAGTACAGTTCTTTCAAGTATCAGCTAAAGTTACAGAGATTATACCATATCAAATACATCTTAGTTGGCAACATGATACCAGCACAACCATGACAATGAGTTGGAAAACAAGTGAAGTCACTGAGTCCATTGTTCAATATGGTCTCGGTAGCACATATGGTTCAGAGGAAACAGGATTATCAGGAACTTTGCACACAGTTGAGCTGACTGGTTTAACTCCTAATACTGTTTATCACTATAGAGTTGGTGATGGAAATACTTGGAGTATAGATCTTGATTTTAAAACAGGAAATGTAGATGAGCATGCAAAATTCCTTGCTATTGGAGATTCTAGAACCAATCGAGCAGATAGAAGAGTTTCATCAAGGCAAATATCAAAAGTATCTGCAGATTTTGCCATATTCGATGGAGATCTTGTAGAAAGTGGTCTTGATGCAAATCAATGGAATGATTGGTTCTATGACTTGAAAGATCTTTTGTACGAATTTCCTTTCATGTCAGCACTGGGTAATCATGAAAAGAATCATACAAATTACTATAAAAATTTTGCATTCCCTGGAAAAGAAGAATATTATTCTTTTAACTATGGACCAGTTCATATTTCAGTTCTACATACTTGTGTCGAAAGTTATGGAGGAACATTTGATGAACAAATAGCTTGGTTACATACAGATCTACAAGCACACAATGACTATCCTTGGAAGCTTATACTTATGCACAAACCAGCTTATGCTTCTTCAACAAGATATAATCTTGGTCAATATGATGATATAATAACATTACTTGTTCCAATTTTTGAACAATACAACATTACCATGGTTGTAAGTGGTCACGATCATTTCTATGAAAGACTAATGAATAACAATATCACTTATGTAATTGCAGGGTCAATTGGTGCTCCTCTTTATGATTTATCTCCAGCTCTCACAATTCCTCAATCAATAATTTCAGAAGCAGTTTATCATTTCACATTACTGGATGTATATCCTAATCAGTTGAATTTCAGAGCTTTCAGAATGGATTATAGTTTAATAGATGAATTTACTATCAATAAAGATGATAAACCAGATCTTAGAGTAGAAGTTGTTCAAAATAAGTATACTGGATACTTTAATTTGACACAAGAAGTCAATATTAGAGTAACCAACATAGGGACACAAGACATTACTGAAGTAACAGAAGCATCAATAACAAACGATACTACCGTGCTTCATACCCAAGCTATTCCTGCATTAGATGTGGGAGAATCATATGTATTTCAAAAAATCTGGTCAGTTTCTGAACCTGGAACATATAACTGGACTATAACTGTGGATGACGGAGAAATTATAGACGAAGTAGTTGAGGGTAACAATGAAATAGCTTTGTTCTTTTATGCACTTGAATATCCAACAACAGAAACAAGCTACTCTTTTAATATCTTAATGATTGTCTCTTTTGTTATGATGTTAATGATAGCTACAGTAATACGAAGAAAGAGAAAAGAATAAACTCAAAATAATTCTTTCTTTGTTCTATTTTTTTCATTTTTTAGACTGAATTTGACAAGCTAATGTTTTATCTATCTTCAAAAAAGCATTCATTAAACTGGTGAATCTTACCACACAAATCTAAAAATACGTGGTAAGATTCTTGAGTGTGATTTTTTTACACTAAAATTTTGCATTAAATTAACCTTATCGTTAAGGTCTTCTTCTTGGTAGGAGACATATACAAGAAGGGAGGGGGTTTAAAAGCGACATGTAAGGCCCGAAACCTCTTTTCATGATAAAATATATTCTATTTACCTTTTTCACGTCTTACATGTACCCAAAAATGCATGAGACCTTGTTAGAAGGGTTATCATCTAAAGCATAGGTAAGGAGAAAGATTGAAATTTAAGAAAAAAATGGAATGAGTAATGAAAAGACCTGAACTAATTGGAAATAAAGCTGAGAAGTTGATTACTTTCATCTATTATAGAGATCTTAACAAGGGTATTGAGTTCTATGAAAATTTTCTTGGATTCCCTATGGAAATAGATCAAGGGTTCTGCAAAATATATAGAATATCTGAATCAGGTTATGTCGGTATAGTTGACGAAAAAAAAGGGATGCATAAATGGAATGAGATTAAACCAGTTCAGATTTGCATCCGTGTTCCTGATGTTGATGCTTTTTATGAGTACTGTAAACAAGCTAATGTGGATGGTCTATCTGAGATGTTCGTTAATACTGAACTCAAAATCAAAGCTTTTGTGTTTAACGATCCAGAGGGATATCAAATAGAGATTCAAGAATCAATCGAATAATCACAAGTAGATTCTTCAAGCTTTACTGAACAGCTTTCACACTCTAAATAGGGAGAATCTCCTCTTAGAACATTGTAAAGGTATACTCCAGGAATAAGAAGTAAGAAGAGAGCAACTTGAACTAACATTGAGTAACCTCCTAATTGAGAGATAGTAGACACTTGAACAATTAGAGCTATATATGCTCCCAATCCTACGCCTAAACAAAATCTGAAAAATGCTTTGAACAGTTTAAATTTAGGTTTTAGAAAAACTTGCATCAATGCCATACCTACACCAAAAGCTGCAATTGCTCCAGTGATATATGGAAATCTTCTGAAAGAAGAGAGTAATGAGAAGAATATTACCGTATAGGAGATGAATCCTAAAAATACACTAGTGCACCCTACACAAAGAAATAGTTTACCGATTCTAAATATGTGATTGTCAAACTTCTTACAGGATGGATGATGTGCAAGATATTTCATTGAAAAGAGTTGTAATCTTTCTGAGAAACTTTTCTTCTGTTTTTTACTATTTTCATTATCCACAGAATCTGACAAAATTGATTCAACTCTACTATACTCTGTATTCACTTAGATAATAATAATTATTGCTCTCAATATCTATCTCAATTATATCTCCATTTCTCAATCTCTCAGTTGGAGATCCTAATGATGGGAGTGCACTAGAGCTAACTACAATTGAGTCTTCAGTCTTATACAGCTTCATTGTAAAGTAGAGAGGATCTTTTCTATAAAATACACCAATCCAAGCTTTCTTTGGAGAAGCTAATATAAAGTTGGCTGCTGTATAATCCCAATATTCTAAGATCTTGCTAAGCATTTGCTTATCTACTTTCCATTCATTTTCTCCCATCTCAGTTAACATAGCATAGAAATACTTCTCAGAATCAGTAGAACCTTTTAAGAAAAATTTTCTATCATCGAAATTTTTTATTTGACTCTTAATGGTACCATTATGTCCAAAAACATATTCATCACCATTATACCAGTAGAACGGATGATTGTTCTTAATGTTAACTTCAATCTTGGGTGATGCTTTTCTAGCATGAACAAAGAGAACATCTGTTTCTATTTTTCTAATTTCGTCAACAGGATTGCGTTGAAAGATTGGTTCGCGATATCTTCTTATCTCAAAGTGATCTTTCTTAACATATGCATAGCCATATCCATCTTTATGTTGTTCAAGTTTAGTTTCATTTCTTTCATGAACGTCTAGCTTTGCTCCTCCTATATAATCTGAACATGAGCCAATATACTCTTCCAAAGTTTTCTTAGAAGCAATTCGCCCAGTATTTAGAAAGAGTCTACACATGTTGTTCCCCAATTAACAAAATGTATGAAGTATTTAATTTTAACCCATGATTATAAGAAATCTACTGAATCTTCAGTCATTCAAATCTATAGGAGTTATTCTTTCAGATTCTTCTTTTATCTTTTTGACATTTACAACATAATCTTTCTTCTTAACAAAGAAGAAAATAACCAGTGCAGAGAGAATCATTATAGTGGTTGTAATAATTAGTAACACTTCAAGCCCAAAGATATTCACACTACCAATTGTCCATAAAGGAGTTGATCCTCGAAATTGTCCATACAGAATCCCTCCAATTATAGGTCCTAAAACTGCACCAAAATTATTGAACATCTGAACATTGCCAAATTCTAAACCTCTTACTTCATCTTTTACTAAATCAGCTTGAAGAGCTCTGAAAGCTGGCATGTTAATTTGCTGAATCAGCTGTCTGACAATGAATAGAGCAATTAATCCATAAGCTACCATTTGGAAACCAAGGAAGAATAATAGAATAGCTGATAGAGTACCTGAAATAACTACAAGAATCTTTTTACTGGTTTTATCAGCAAGATATCCCCCTAATGGGTTAAAAGTTACTCCAACAATTCCTGATATACCAAAAATGATTCCAACAGTTTCAGCTGTAAGTCCATAGCTATCTACTAAAAATAGTGAGAGTATTGGAAAAACCATTGCAAAATTAAAACCATTCGTGAAACTCAAGAAGTAAATTGATTTCAGACTACCAGACCTTTCCTTCCAGAAGGAAGGTCGTAGGAGTTTTGGTACTCTTATACGGAATTGACCAAATGTTTTTAGAACATCGACTAGAGCTTTCCAAAGATCTTTCAAATTCATCCTTGCTGTTCCAGTTTTTGGATCTATCACCATAAAATTGAAAGCTAAGAATGAAAAAAATGATAATGCGCCTAAGAAGAAGAATGTTATTCTGAATGCTGCTACATCTCCTACTACTATAAGTTTTGATAAGGAAAATAAACCACTACCCAGAAAAGGACCTATCGCCCATCCAAGAGATTGGGACAGTATAAACCAGCCTAAATTTCTCCCTCTTTTTTCATCTTCCGAGATATCAACAATTGCTGATTCTGCAACAGGCCATACTAATGCTGAAGCTACTCCTTGGAAGAATCTAACTAGAAACAAAGACCAAAATGCTTTTGCCAGACCGAATCCAAATGTTAGAAAAACGTACATTGCCAAACCCACAACAATTACTGGTTT
The DNA here is from genome assembly GCA_001940755.1 of Candidatus Heimdallarchaeota archaeon AB_125. Taxonomy (GTDB): domain Archaea; phylum Asgardarchaeota; class Heimdallarchaeia; order Heimdallarchaeales; family Heimdallarchaeaceae; genus UBA460. The sequence goes on along the minus strand of MEHH01000039.1, from coordinate 1,278 downwards.
TCTTCCTTCTGAATCACTTAACCTTCCAAAAATAGGAGCTAATATAGCTCTAGAAATCATCATTGCGGAAGTGAGTAGACCTATTTGAGTTGTAACATTTATGGTTAAGGAACCCCAATGAAAATCATAGAAAAAGAGATCCGCGTAAATTGCCATAAATGGTAAAATGGCACCCCAGCCCAAGTTTATTATGAAACTTGATAACATAAGACCAAATAAAGTCTGTCTCTCTTTCCGCATTGAAACTTCGTTCAAAATTTTCTTTTAAAATCTTTTTATCTTGCTATTCGTTTCATTTCACTTTAACCTCAAAACTTTTTAAAGTTGCATGCAACGGCTAATTTATGCCCGAACAAACTTTCATCTACGCAAGTAAAGTTACACCTAGCGAAGACTCTGTTAAACTTCGTGGGTGGGTCTATCGAATCCGTAAAATGAAAGATAAAATCTTTGTCGTTTTACGCGACGCTTCTGGCATTATCCAGTGCGTCGGAACTGAAGAAAAACTCTCTCCAGAAGTTTGGAATATGTTAAACGAAACTGCTATTGAGAATTATATTACAGTTGAAGGTAATCCAGTAGAGGATATTAGGGCTATAAATAATGTAGAAGTGAAAATAACTAATTTCACACTAAAACATAAAGGGGAGATCTTCCCCGTTGCTAAGGATCAAAGCAAAGAATTCATGCTTGATAACACTCATTTGTTTGTTAGAAGCTACAAAGCAACCAATGTTTGGAAAGTCAAAGCATCTGTCTTACGTGCAGCAAGAGAATGGTTCTTTGAGAACGATTTCTACGAGACAACACCACCAATACTTACAGGTTCAGCTTGTGAAGGAGGTTCAACTCTATTCAGTTTGAAGTACTTCGATCATACAGCTTATCTGAGTCAGAGTATTCAACTTTATCTGGAAGCACTCATTTACAGTTTAGAAAAAGTATATGCAATCACTCCTAGCTTCAGAGCAGAAAAAATGAGAACCAAAAGACATGTGAATGAATTTTGGCACATTGAAGGAGAAGAAGCATTTGTAGACTTTGAAGGCAACATGAAGATTCAAGAAGAACTAGTTGCATACATTGTTCAATATGTTCTAAAGCACAATGCCAAAGAGTTCAAAGAACTTAAAAGAGATACTTCGGTTCTTGAATCTATTAAAGCTCCATTCAAAAAGATAAGCTATAAAACAGCTATTGATACTCTAAACGAAAATGGATTCAGCTTGAAATGGGATGATGATATGAAAACAGAAGAAGAAAGAGCTCTATCAAACA
>MEHH01000038.1 GCA_001940755.1 Candidatus Heimdallarchaeota archaeon AB_125 | reverse complement strand
TTGCTATAAAATTGCTAAATCTATGGGATTATCTCAGAAAACTTCTCTTTTCGCTTCTATAGCATTTCTAGCAACCCCTCTTACTTATTTTCTAATCTATGAATATACTTACTATCAGGAGATATATATACTATTCTTCACTACTGCGGCTTTTTATTACTACAAACGATTTCTTGGTACAGAAGAAGGTAAAGAACAATTTTATTTTGCATTTCTAACGTCTTTGAGTCTTGGTGGTTGTAGTTTAAGTAAACTAAGTGGTTTCATCATTCCTCTAGTACTGTTTGTTGCAATGCCTTCTGATAGAATTGGAAAAATTTTGAGAGGTTTAATTATTACAGGTCTTACAATCCAGTTAATTAGAAAATCGGTTTTTGATATTTATTTGGGAACTGGTATTTTAATAGGATTACTTGCAGTATATTGTATTTATCTTGTTTTCAGTAGTAGGAGCTTAGAATTTTCTGCTAGACGATGGATTTACACTGCAGGAATATTTGCTTTTCCTGTGATTGTAGTAGTTTTGTGGATATTTTATATGCTGACAATTCCGGGTGTTCAAAATTATCTAACCGATTTATTTGTTAGTCTCAAGTTTTCTCAAGTAAGCCTTTCTTGGCCTGGGATTGAACTTCCTGGAACATTAACATACCTTGAAAATGCACATACAGCTTCTTTCTTCTCCTCTTCATTCTCAATTTTAGTAGCTGCAATGTTTGCTGGAACTTGGTTGATTTTCAAACTATTTGGATTTATTAGCTCAAATAAGAAATACAATGATCTTCTGCTCTGGGCAATTTTCTTCTTCATAATCTGGCAAGGTTTCTTTGCAATGAATTCTGTTAGATATCTAACCCCTATAATTGTTCCATTAGCTATTACATTTGCAATAGGATTTGAATCAGTTGTTCAGTTTTTCAATAAAAGAGATGGAAAAGAAAGGGATGGATTGCTATCTTATCTGTTCATTACTGCTAGTGCTTATCTTTTCCTTTATCCAATTATTCCATTAGAGACCGTTTTCTTGAATTTCCATTTACGTTGGTACTATGCTCATACTAGATTGTTATCCTTGTTAGGATATATTCTACTGATCAATCTAATAACATTCTTTCTAATTTGGAAAGAAAAGAATTTTAAGTTAAGTTTTTCACAAATTTATAACAAGAAATTCAGTGCCAGAAAGATACTTTCAGGTTCATTAATATTTATTGTAATAGCAGTTCCTTTTGCAGGACAAATCTCTCTTCTTGCTTCAGTAGGTTTTAACCTAAAGGATTTTGAAAGCACATATAGTTATGATTATAGAGGATCATATCAAGAACTGATAGATGCTATCAATAGACTAGGTTTTTCAGATAATCAGATTATTCTATCGATTAATACTCCAGGTTTAGGGTACTATTCATCTCAACCAATAATTGATCTCTATATGATTGGCTTTCTAAGTGATACGGGTTTGTATGATGCTTCTGTACCATTATGGACATCGAATGTTTCTAAGAATCTGAACTTCTTTGATAAGTATGATGTGACAATGTTTGTTGCATTAAATAGTTCTCATAATTGGTATAATGCATATCTAGAAGATATCTATTGGGATTACTTCATCTTCAGGTTTATACATAATAATGATTATTTCACTTTTCGCTTTACAAATGATGAATTCCTATTATTTACTATAAACAAATTTGATGATTTTATTGGTCCAGTTGATGTATTAGTGAAAGGAAATTCTTCTCAAAGTAGTCTTTTAGCATATGCTCCACTAGCAGCAAATATATCTGATGATACTGCTTCAATTGAAACATTACTTGATTTAACTGGAATATCTACCAATTTACCTATTTCAATTGATATCTCAACAAAATATACACTTTCATCAAATGGCAGTTTATTATCAGCCAATAATTTGGAGATTCTACCTAAACCCACAGAAGAAATCTTCTCCCCAATAACTCTTTTATCTCTACCACAGCAAACAATTTTCATACATGATATTAGCATTGAAATAAGCTATGAAGATCTCTATGGTTTTCCACAAATAGTTACTCATCATTTAGTTCCAATAGTTGGGAATTCAGTAAATATAACTTGGATAAACAATTCATGGTTCTATGATGGATATTATGGATTTCAGTTTATTTGAAAAATTAACTTATCTTCTAACTGAAATTATAGTTCTTTCTTTTCCTGCTTTTCTAGCAATTAGAAAAGTTGCAATAATAGCAACAAGAAGAATTAGAGCTACATTAAGTAGAAAGATGCTCCAACTTCCTTTTGGCAAAAATGTGTGTCCAAAGAAGACGGTCTGATTTAAACTTGAGAGGATTTTCAAGATAAGGGTTCCAATTCCATATCCAATTAGTGAAGCAATTAGAGCTATTACTCCTAACCGTGAAAAAGTTGAAATGAGTGTATGAAGGTTAGTTCCTCCAATCATTTTGATAATAGTTGTCTCTCTTTTACTCTCTTTATACATATTGTGAAGAATTGAGTACATATTAACAACTACTACAACAAGAATAAGAGCTATCTCTGCATAAGCAAGAGTATAAGTGAACAATAAGGAACCTCGAAGATAATAGTCTAGATATTCAGTTGAGAATGCTATTAGAAAAGAGAATCCTGCAACTGGTTTGAAAGGAATTTTAGACCATTGATTATCCGAATCACTTGGTAGAGTGATGGTAATTATCTCTCTTCCAGGTTCGAAGATTCTACGTAATTCTAGTGTACTTCCATCATCAAGAAATATGGTAAGATTTACAAATCCATAGGATAAATATATTTGAATTTCTGAATCCAATGAAGTGGTTGTCAAAATAGGTCCAATCTGTTCTGAATCCAATATCACAGGAAGATTGTAAATTTTAGAACTATTGTCATATCTAAACTCAAAAGTAACTAATTTTCTCTTCGATGGGATCTTAAATAAAATAATATTCTCTAATCCATATACCTCAAAAGGTACAGCAATTGTAGTTTCTCCACTTCTTGTGAAATAGCAAATATAATCTCCTGAAGGTAAAGAATATGAGTTGATCTCTCCTTGAGAATTGGATATTAGAGAGGTTATTCTCCTTCCCGATAAATCTCTGATAGTACAGTATTGGTCTTCTATTGAAGAATTAGCAAAAGAATCTTTTAGTACAAATTTGGTAAAACCACTACCTATCATTACACTCTGGTTGCTTCCCAAACTAGCATCTATAATGAAATCATATTGTTTATTTGAATAAGTGAAAATTACCTGAAACTGTCCCTCAAAAACATCAAAGAAAACACTGCCATTGATATCAGTAGTAAGATGCTTGCTTGGGGAATTGAAGGAATCATTAATTATGACAGAAAGATTAGCTATAGGATATAGTATATCACCAATTTTTCTTTCAATAGTTAGATTGAAATCTCTATATTCGTGTTCCATATAGAATGAGTAAATCTCTGTTTTAGTGTTGTTGAAGGAATCAGTTAGATAAAAGAGTATTGAGTGTTCTCCCCCAGTTAAGAATTGAAGATTATATATATTATCATATTCATATATGGGCTCATTATCTATTTTGAAAAATATCTGAACTGCATCACTCTCTAGTATTAAATTAGCATCTAGTCCATCTTCTCCTTTCTTTGGAGATAAAACATTGATATAAGGCAGATCAGTATCAACGATGAGATTATGGACATAAAAATCATAAGAAATATCAATTAGTTGATAATTCAATGAATAGCATCCATCACTGATGTGTAAGGTGTCATTAATGTTAATTGTATAATTGATATCATAGTAAGGAATTTTGATGTAAGTATCTCCAGTATATGTTTCGTTCAGATTTTCACTTCTGAATAATGATGTGTTCAAGCCTTCTTGAATGTTGAAACTCCAAGTGTGTTCTCTTATATCAGTTAGACTCTCCCAATAAATTATCTTCAAGTCATAATTTCCTGGATAAAGATATACCCGTGTAGAATCAAATATTCTACCGTTTTTACTTATCTTCCCACTTATTTGATATTCCAGTAAAATCGGTGTATATTCATAAAAAACTTCTATGTCAATATACCCTTGATTTACTGTTCCTGAATACTCATTTAGTAAGTAGAAATCTATCGGATTAAAACCAGTGAAGTTAACAATCAAGAATTCGTATACTAACTCTACTGAATTACCAGCGAGATCAGTAGCTTTTAATGTTAAATTGTGATTTCCATTTGTCTGAGGTGCTCGAATACTCAGTTCAAATGCTTTTGAATATGAAAGACCATCCCACAAGAATTCAAGAGATTCAAGGGTTTCATTTGCTGAAACAGTTAGTATCGATTCATAGTTGATTTCACTACCATTAATACTCGAAAGTAGAATAGAAGGTGCAGAATAATCAATAACAAAGTCGTATGAACGATTAAACCAGCTGATCATGTTGAATAATGATAGGAATAAAGTATGATTTTCCTCAGATAATCCATTAGGATCAATAATACCGCTTTGGTTAAGTGAAGAATCTAAGTTACTATCCCAATTGTAATATGCTTCATATTGAGGATTAAACCAGGTCTGAATTTTAGAATTGCTTCCAATTTTCATATGTTCAGTTAACCCTATTATCCCTATTTCCTCTGGATTATCTGTTACAACAAACTCAAAATTCCACAATTTGGTTGAATAACCAATTTCTGCTTTAAGCTTTAAAGTATATATCCCATTTTCAACAGGAACAAATATAACGTCAGATGTAACTTCCAGCCACTGATTGTTAATCCAACTGTAAGAGAAAGTACCACCAAAACCTTGGGTTGAGTTCAAAATTATTACAGAAGCAGGATTTAAGTGAGAACCGTTCATTGTGTTGGTAAAATAATACTCCTCAGGAATAGCTTCTATAACTGTAAAGTAAACTTTAGCAGATGCATAATTTAGACTCTTGTTATACCCACTTATTATATAATCTGAATTATATGTTTCAATAGTTAAAGAATGGGGACCTTCCTCAAATGGGATAATGATGCTATCTGGCGCTTCTTCACCTGGAGAAGCTAAGTAGAATTCTTCAAATGTTGTTAGATTATCATCCCAATAGAAATATATGGAGTACCCTGGAGAAGAAATCAGATTGATGTTGATATTTTTCCCTATTATTACAGAATTATTCTTAGGATTATGTACAATAATTTCAGGGTGTCTAGTAATTAATATAATCTCGAAATTATTTATGACAGAAGTGATGAAATTTATTTCCTTTCTATAAATTCCATAAACGATAATTCCAAAATAATTTCCATCACTAATAGACATGCTGACTTCACCATTAATATCAGTATACTCACGAAACGATTCATCTCCCGCACCACTACTACCTTGTTTGTAGAGAGTTATACTCGCACCTTGAATTGGTTCATCTTCATCAGTGATAATTCTGAAATGAGCGTTTCTTTCAATATATGATATAGAAATTTCTGCTTCCATATCTTTGTCAAGTAATAGCTTTGTTGATTCAGAAACAACGTCTTTGATTTGACATTGAAGTTCATATTCTCCAAATGGGAGTATAAACGATACTTGATTATCGTTGAAGAAGACTGTTTCGTTGATTAAATCTCCTCTTCTATTAAAAACCGAAACTGATGCATTAACTTCCTGCAAATCTTCAGGAGTAACTATTTTTGCTATAAGTTCGTATTCACTGAGTACAACATCTCGTAACATCTCCTTATCTTCAATAACATCTAAATCAATCTTCACTCTTAGATGTGTGATGTAATTGAAATCTTCAAATGCAAAAAATTGACCAATCCATAATGAAGCAATTATTTCATCATCTAGTAATGTATTTGAAATGAATATAGATTTAATTTTTAGTTCTATTACAGCTTCTGATCTTGTTGAAAAAAGAGTTATATACTCACCAACTTCAAGATTGTTTCTTTCAGCAAAATTGATACCTACACTAACCTCAAAAGTATCGTTAACTGTTAGAATTTGTCCCTCTAAATAAGCTATTTCCGTGAAATTCCAAAAGGAGGAAGCGTCTACTCCTCTAAAGTATACTGCTTTATCTTTATAAACCGCAGCAGTCATCACTTCCGGACTTACTTCTTGTACACCCTCAATTGAACTAAGAGTATCTGTTAAATCCAAAGGAATAATACTTGTATATGGAGTTGAAGCTTCTGGATTTGAGATTACTAAAACACTCTCGCTTTCACCTAGATAAGTAGCAGTATTGTTAACGATGCTAGACATAAGAATACCAGCACCTGATATTATTGTAGAACTTATGAGAAAACCAATAAAAGCTAGAAGCATACGCTTTTTTGGCAGAACATTGTAGAGGAAGATTCTTCGAAGATTCATCGTAAATCCTCCCTAATAACTTTAATTTTAGAAGCTTCTAATGATGGAAAAATTCCTGACAGAATAGATAGTGATAGAGAGAAAATAAATATGATCCCCACCAAAGCAGAATCTATACTAAGCGCAATATATGGGAGATTCATGGTAGCTGTCACTAAACCCACAATACCAGTAACTGCTAAATATCCAATTACTAGAGAAAGCAATGCCGATATTATTCCAATGTATAAAGATTGAAGCATAAAGAGCATAACTACTTGTCTCTTAGTAGCTCCAATAGACCTTAATGTGAAAATTTCTTCCTCACTCTCTCTTACTAATGTGTAAATGCTATAAGAAATAGAGACAAGCATCAAAACGAAAAATAATATCTCTAGTAGAGTTAGAGTTCTTATAACATCATTTGTAGCAAAGATAATGAAATTTTGTGTTTGTTTCTCATTAAGTACTTCTAAATTGCTAAACTCATCTAGAATGTCATTTTTTATTGTTTCAATCTCTCTAATATCTAGAACCCTTAATTCAATAAAAGAGAAATAATTCAGAGATATGTTCAGATTGAAACTAGAAATAGATCCCAGTAGTTCAATATCATATTCGTGACCTGATTGTATAATATTTGTAACAGAATAGCTCTCATTATGTGTTAATACAAAAGACTCATTGATTTGATAATCACTAAATTCAATCCTAACCGAAGAACCAATCCCTGCAGCAGTTAAATAAGCAAGTTGTTGTCCTATAATAACTTCGTCAGTCTGCATTTCTGAAGGATTAAGTTCATAATGATGGGATTGGAATCTTTCAAACTCACTAATGTTGAGTAACCTCAAATGTGTTGTTAGTCTCGTTCCCGTCTCTCCTATAATATCAATAGGAATATAGATTTCAGGTAGAATAACTTCTAAGTTTGGTGTTAGACTAGAATATTCTTCTAAGAAATTTACTACTTCAACATCTATTCTGCTTTCAGATAGACTCTTCCCCTCCTCAATAACAAGAAGAAGATCAGAAGGTTTGATAATTTCCGCCATACCGCTGATATTTGAGGAGTATCCTCTTACTAAAAGGGTTGTTGAGATATAAATTACGAGAGCTAAAGTTAATGTCATTATTGCTTGATAAGTTCTCTTTCTGTTATGAAAGAAAAACCGAACACTGAACTTTAACATTTATATCCCACTTTGAAGACATACATTTAAGGTGATATAAAATTTTCTAACTAAAAAGAAAGGAAAGAATCTTCGTACTTCTATATAACAGGTGGATAGAGTAAGAAGAAAACTAATCTTTGAATGATCAAAGTTGAATAAATTGCTACACCAACTGCAAAAATTGATGGAATCCTGGTTTTTGAAGGAGTGACTCTGTTTACTCCTATACCTAAAAATAGTAAGAATCCATAGAAGAATATATTCAGAGGAATACTAGCAATCAATTGATATTTTATTTGAAGCTGTTCAGCTCCAAATGCAGCGCTACCTGGATTATATCCAATTGCTTCTAAATACTTCGAACCTCCGAAAATATAGCAGACAATTAGAAGAAATATAGCAATAGATGAGATAAAAACGGCATTGCGATAGATTTTTCCTACCTTCTTTTCTCCAAGTAAAAGGGAGTAAATTAATGGAAATATAAAGACCCAAGTAAACCATGCAATAATTCCTAAGAGCATCTGATCTCCAACATCACTGGTGCTGAAATTAGTGAAATTGAATTCTTCATCTAAACCACTGATTAATCCACCTGGAATAAGCGGATAAACAGTTAACTCAGAGAAGAAACCTCCTGCGAAGAGCATAAAGCTCACATATACTATAAAGGAAGTTAAAATATTAATTAGAAAATAATTTGGAAGCAGTTCTGAATAACTAGCTCTTGTTGGTCTCATCAAATAGTCCTTTGCAAATCTAAATGTATCTTTCACATAAGTGAATTTGAAAAGTAAGTAAATAGCTATCGCTGGAATGGCTATAACAGCTATTAAATACAGAATATTGAGAAACATTGCAACTGGACTTGATAGTGATCCGAGTAACTCATCCCAGATAAAAGTCCTTATGTCAAATGCTGACATCCCCATAAATGGAGGAGAACCAAAAATAAGTAGAGAATACCAAGACAATGTTAGTGCTACAAAGAGTGTTGCTAAATAATCCCAAATTCTGAACTTACGTTTTTGTGTATCTAGATACCAAAGTTTCTTGTAAATGATTTCTGTTGCGTCTGCTTCAAACTCATCCAGTACAATACCATCTATTCTACGTTCACCATATTTCTCATAGAACCTCTTAGCTATCAAATTCAGTAAATCTTCAGTATCTTTGATATCCATTCTTTTATCTACAGCTAAAACGAAAAGCAGATCATTTTCTTCTTCCTGAAAAATAATCCTTGAAGTAACCAGCTCGAATTCAGATATCTTCTCTCTTTGTGTTTCAGATGCCATTGAGTAAATTGCACTCATAAGCCCTCCTGTCAAAGCAACATCAACAGCATCTTCTTGTCTTTCTTCAAATTCTTGACTATAGAAAATTTGTCCATAAGTTGTTAGAATAAGTAGATGTTTAATCAAGGTGGAATACCTCTTTTATTATATCTCATAATAGTAATCTCTCTCCTAAAAATATTACGGATGTTTTTGGAGAATAGAAAAATAGAGGGAAAAAGAGAATATTAGGTTCCTTCAAAATATGCGTCTTTATATGCCTCTTGTTCAGGGGTTAGTTCGTCAATTTTATATCCCATGAGAGATAATTTTAGACTGGCGATATTTCTGTCTTGGTCGCCAGGAATATCATACACCTTGTTTTCAAGATTTTTTCCTTCTTTTGCTAAATAGATTAAACTTAGCAATTGGTTTGCAAATGACATATCCATTACTTCAGAAGGATGCCCTTCAGCGGCAGATAAGTTAACTAATCTCCCTTTTGCGAGAAGATAAATTTTCTTTCCATCTGACATTAGATATTCTTCATTGTTTGCTCGTAGCTCTCGTTTCGATTTACTTATATCTTCCAAACCTTGAATGTTAATTTCAGCATCATAGTGACCAGTATTGCATACAATGGCTCCATCTTTCATGCTTTGGAAATGTTTCTTTACAATGACATCTTTCATGCCAGTTGCAGTGATGAATACATCTCCCAAACTTGCTGCATCATTCATTTGCATAACTCTAAAACCATCCATTGCAGCTTTTAAAGCTTGAACAGGATCAACTTCAGTAATTATTACATCTGCTCCTAATCCCGATGCATTTTTTGCCAATCCTTTTCCACAATGTCCATATCCTGCAATAACTATAACTTTTCCTGCAATAATGATATTTGTTGCTCTTAAGATTCCATCAAGTGTTGATTGTCCAGTTCCATAGACATTGTCAAAATCACTTTTGGTTTCAGCATCATTTACTGCGACGATTGGATATATGAGTTTGTTAGCTCTATCCATTGCTCTTAATCTATGAACACCTGTAGTTGTTTCCTCGGTTCCACCTATGATTTTGTCTGCTAAATCTGGAAATTCTGAATGTACGCGAAATATCAAATCTGCTCCATCATCTAGGGTTAAAGTTGGTTCGAATTCTAGAACTTTGTCTATTGCCCAATAAAATTCCTCAGTAGACATGCCATACCAAGCAAAAATTGGAACTTCTTTTGCTGCTAGTGCTGCAGCAATATCATCTTTTGTAGAGAGAGGATTACAACCACTCCAAGATACTTCTGCGCCTGCTGCAATCAATGTTTCAACTAAAACAGCTGTTTCCTTTGTAACATGAAGACATCCAGCAACTCTCATCCCTTCAAGAGGTTTGGTTTCAGAGAATTTTCTTCTTAAATTCATGAGAACAGGCATCCTAGATTCTGCCCAATCGATATTCTTTCGACCTTGCTCAGCTAGATCTATGTCTTTAATTTTGTAGTCCATATTTTCACCAGTCTTTTCAATTTTAAAAATATGTCGAGTGGAGTTTATTTTTCAAATCGCAAGATTAATCTATATCAAAAATAAAAAATGAATATGTCAGATACTAAGTTTCCTTTAATAATTGCTCATAGAGGAGCTTCAGTAGAGGCGCACGATAACTCAATGAAAGCCTTTGATTTGGCTGTTAAGCAGAAAGCAGATATGATCGAGTTGGATACTCATCTAACAAAAGATGGACACTTTATAGTTTTTCATGAGGATACAATACCGTATAAAGAAAGCAGACTAGTTATCTCCGAAACAAATCTGGGAACTATTCAGAAATTTAAATTACCAAATGGTGATCCAATACCTTTATTGGAAGATGTTCTAAAACAATTTCTAGCAAAAATCAGATTCAATATTGAACTGAAATGTGATGTTACAAAGGAGCAGTTTCATGCACTTCTAAACGAAGTTGGTGGAGATAATTCCCGAATACTTGTAAGTTCTTTTATCCATGAACCTATTGTAAACTTGAAAGAAAAGTCTCTTGGTTATGAATTAGCATATCTGTATATTTTTCCAATATATCAAAATAAAAGTGTAGCATTAAATGATTTCATTGATGCTATGAACCCATTTTATAGATTTCTTACCAAAAAAGCAGTAAAATTCTATCATAAACAAGGTAAAAAAGTCTATCCTTGGATTATTAATGATGAGAAACAGATTAGAAAATTAGTAAGAAAGCGAGTGGATGGAATCATTACAGATTTGCCAAAAATTACAAGAGAGATAGTAACATCAGAAATCAAAAAAATGAATGGTTAGTAGTATTTGACCAAAGAAAATGAAAACTCTTGCCATTCTGTTATCTCTTTTACTTTGTCAAGAAGTTCTTTTTCTTTATTTTCTTCAACATTGAAGATCATACTTACTATCTCGGGAGAATACCCTGATTCAAGTATCTTTTTGTAATCAGTCGGTTCTTCAATCAGTTCTAATTGATATGTTCCATCCTTAGAAACCATCAATTCTATGAGTTCAGGTTTGATTCCTTCTTGAATCTTATTAAATATTTGAACAAATTCTGTTCTTTTCTCCAACTCCCTGCTTACTCTTAGAATTGCAAAATTGAATAGACCTACATTAACTAGAACAGGAATTAACCAGAATGATTGACTTGGAATAGTTATTTCAGCTAAAGAACAATTATTCTTCTTTATTTCCTCATCTAGATTTTGAACAACTTCTTTGGCTCTTTCTTCATTCTGTTCACTTTGAAGTAAAACAATTTCATCTATGGCAAAGATATTTATTTCTGTTCTTTTTCCTCCTTCTTCTTCGTCTGCTTCTTCAACTTCTTTCTCTTTTAACCAGATAAGGTATCCAATATCTTCTTCTCCAGTTTTTATCAAGCTGATTCTAGCTTTCTTATCCTCAAGAGTTGCCTCTACAAACATTTCTGTTGAAATTTCTGATCCATAGAGTTTCTTAATAAGATTCTCTAATTCGTTGGAGGATTTAGGGTTTTTTAGTTCAATAAACATCTCTGACATCGTTAGAGCTATATCTAAATAAAATTATGCTTTTTAACGATAAATAATAGTTTAAAATTAAAAAAAATAAAAAAAGGTAGTTAGTTTATTATGGTGTATAAACTGCAGTTCCTATTGCTTCACTTTCACCTGATGTAAAGTACAATGTTAGTGTATATTCAGTTCCGGTTTGGAAAGCTCCTACTACCGTTATGGTTTTTTGTTCACCATTAGGAATAGCTAATCCTCCCGCTGTCGTAGACGCTAAATAGGTTACAGTTGGTGAAGCAGTTACCGTTCCATTATAAACAAGATCAGCACCTTCTGCTTTGATTGTAATTACAACAGTATAGTTTCCATCACCGTTGTCTGTACCGATAACGCTTAAGGTTACTGCTGTTGCTGAAGGCTTTAACATAGGTATAACTACTAAAAACACAATCGCTGCTGCTGCTGTCACAAGTGCGATAAGCAGAACAGTTGCGATTACTGGAGATACTCCTCGTTTCTTCATTTTTTCATTCACCCTTGATTTTAATTAATCAATTCAAAATTGGCTAGCCAGACTTAAAAAAGTAGCGATAGTTTTAACGGGTCAAGAAGTTTAACGACAAAAAATACATGATTTGCAAATTAACAATTATTTATATTAGAGTATGTCCTTATTTAAGTGGAACAATGGACACTATTACTAATATCATATTTAGGTCTTTAACCGCTATCTATGAAGGCACTATTAGTGGCAATGTTCTTCACCCAAACTTGTATTTCTTGGATAATAATAAGAAAAATACATTTTATGGTTTTAACCTTCAAGAAGTAATTCCAACTAGATTAATTTTACGTATTTATGAGGACGGAAAGAAAATCATAACTGATTTACTATGGCTAGTAGATGACTCAAAAATAAATGGAAAAGGTAACATTTCATTTACTGTAAAATCAAATAAAATTGTAGTTGAAGGAGAGCCAAAAGATTATATCAAACTTATACAGGATGATGCAACAATAAATGCTTGTTATGAGGATTTACTTGTTTTCCCAGATTATTTGGACCTAGTGCTGGTTGGTTCCCGAGATTGGTCTCCAGACAAGATCCAATCTATAACAAAGCTGAATATACCTAATATTCCCACAAATCTGTATGGTTTCTCCAGAACAGTTCTAGATGCTAAAAAGATTAAAGATGAAGATTATCAAGATTCAGCAATAAATAGCTACTTAGCTTTGGTTGATTTAATACACAGGTCACTAGAGTTGCTCTCAAAATATTTCCAAAAGGAAAATGGTGGAATTGTTTTTTGTGTTAGATGTGGTCAGGAATTGCCATCAAGTTCCTATTATTGCCCAATTTGTGGAAGCAAACAAAACTAGAATTAATAATTTTCATGTGTGATACAGTATCTCTGCTCGTTCTATTAATTCAAGAGTATCTGTTTGATTGGCTAAGTCTCTAGCATTTGGAGAGAAATTATTTGCTACAATGAATCCTCCACTTAAGTTCGACCTCTGCACTAAGCGTTCTATATGAATGATTTTATCTGTCCCAACACTTCTTTTCCAGTCTAAAACCCACACTCCCACTAATAGTTCTTTAATTATAATGAGAAAATCTATTGCATGTTTAGAGGGTCCTGTAACAACAGAAAGTTCATGAGAAAGTGTTCCAAAATTTTTCAAATACTCAAGTGATAATTCGATTAGTGGTTTGCTTCGGTCGAAACTCATAGACCACATCAAACTAAAGTGTATTAAAATATTTGTATGAAAATCCTTTAATTATTGATTATATGACGATTTCAAGATTTTTGTCGTTACATTGGATTTTCCATTTTCCTCCAGAATCAAAGACCAATGGAATACTTTTCTTGAAATTTCGAACTACTTGAGCTGCCATTAGATTGGGATCTCTTTTACCATCGATTCTAATAAAAACAATCTTTTCTATTTCATCTATTGAAATCTTCTCTTCAAGCAACTCCCAAGCAGCATCAGGTAAATAACCCTCTATTTCTAGAAATGATTCCACCTTAATTTTAGGTGGGATACTTAATGATATACTTGTAATAGGAACAGGTCTTTGACTTTGTTTCATTATTCTTAAATTTCTTTTACACTTAATAAATATTAAGAATAAATCAAGATTTCAAAAGCAAATTTTTATAATCTCATTAATCTGATTAAACATAATGTCTTCCTCTGATGATAAAACACTAATGGAAAAAATACAATCATATGTTAAGAAATTTATCAGTGATATTGATGCTAAAGAGGTTGCAGTTCTAATTATTTTTGGTCTGATTATCTTCATAGTTTTCAAAATGATGTTTGGAGGAATATTTGGGTTATCT
>MEHH01000037.1 GCA_001940755.1 Candidatus Heimdallarchaeota archaeon AB_125 | reverse complement strand
GATGATGACATAATGTGGGTATCTCTATACCATTCCTTTCAGCTATAGAATGATAAGTCTCATCAGATCTACATTCGATTTCTTTGCCATCAATTGTAATCTTAATAATTTCTCCGTTTGACATGATTTTCACATAGTTAAGTGATTATTTTGATAATGATTGTGTTACTAAAAATAAAAATTTACAAAAGTCTTTCGCTATCATATTTCACAACTACAAATAATAAATTCTTTAGCTTTTAAAGTGATTTAATTATAATATATTAGACTGGATGTGATAGAGTGTGAAATCTTTACCAAAGAAGTGGTCAGATAAAGAAATCGAGTTTTTAAAAAAGAATCTAAATCTAACAGATAAGAAGATTGGAGAAAAACTTGAAAGATCACTTTATTCCGTTAGAGGAAAAAGAATAGCACTTGGTTTTAAAAAAATAGATGCAACAGTAAAACATTCGATAGATATAGATTTCTTCAAGAAATGGTCTCCAAATATGGCATATATTCTCGGTTTCATATTTGCAGATGGTTTTATTAGAATAAGGAAAAATGGTTCAGTATTAACAATAGGTCAAAGAAGTCCTGCAATATTAAAAAAAATAAACAATGCTATGGGTAGTAACTATCCAATAAAAAAAGAAATTTCTAGAGAATATTATAGAATTGCAATAAGTAGAAAGGAGATTGTGAATTCCCTAATTGAGCTAGGAGTTGAAAACAGGAAATCAAAGAAAATGAAATTTCCAAACTTACCAAAAATCTATTTTTGGCATTTTCTCAGAGGGTATTTTGATGGTGATGGTCATGTGTCTATTGTTAAAAACTTTCCAGTTGTAGGTTTTACAAGTGGAAGTCTAGATTTTCTCAAAAGAATAAAAAAAATACTTGAGATTCACCATAAAATTCCTTGTTCTCTACACATACAACAGAAGAAATACTATGGACTTAATATACTTAGTCAGGAAAAAAGAAGATTTTTCGAGAACCTTTATGAGAATGCTGAACTCTTCCTTGAAAGAAAATATGAAATTATTTACACTTTCTATAGAGAAAAGGAACAAACAAAAAGAAAATGTAAACGATGTGGAATAATTATTGGAAACTATTTATCGAAAAAGAACTACTGTAATCCATGTAAAAGGGAAGCTAGACTGGAAAGCTATAGAAGATACGATATCAAAAGGAATAGAAGAAGAAATTAATCCGTTTTTCTAATTTCACAATCTAGAATACTGTAAATTTTTATACTTTAATTGATGTTGTAACTTACCTTTCAAACTTAATATTGAAGGTTAGTATTATGTTAACAACGGACCATACATTGTATTTTGCTGATGCAAGGGATTTAAGTTTTTTAAGTGATGAATCCGTAAATCTTGTGGTTTCGTCGCCCCCATACTGTATGATTCAGATCTGGGATTCTGTTTTTTCTCAACTTAATCCTGAAATTAAGATTGCTTTAGACAATGAAGATGGGAATTTAGCATTTGAGTTAATGCATCAAGAGTTAGATAAAGTCTGGAATGAAGTATACAGGATTTTGAAAACAAATGGAATTGCATGTATTAACATAGGAGATGCAACAAGGAGCGTAGGAAAAGACTTCAAATTATATTCATCTCATTCCAGAATAATATCTTATTTTTGTAAGATAGGTTTTCAATGTCTCCCACTTATTATATGGACTAAACTAACTAATGCTCCAAACAAATTCATGGGATCTGGGATGTTACCTCCCGGAGGGTATGTGACTTTAGAACACGAGTATATTCTAGTATTTCGTAAAGGGGGTAAAAGAGAATTTAAAACAGATAAAGAAAAGCAAAGAAGGATTACTAGTTCCTACTTCTGGGAGGAAAGGAATAAATGGTTTTCAGATGTTTGGGATTTGAAAGGTGTTCATCAATCTCTTAAACAAAGCAATACAAGAGAAAGGAGTGCTGCTTTTCCTTTTGAATTGGCATATCGATTAATTAGTATGTACTCACTAAAACATGATGTGGTGTTTGATCCATTCCTAGGAACAGGAACAACAATGCTTGCGGCAATGACTCTGGAAAGAAATAGCGTTGGGATTGAGATAGCTAAAAATTTCAATGAAATAATTAACAACAGAATAAATGACATTGTATTTTATGCCAATGAATACAATCAGAATAGATTAGAAGAGCATAAGGAATATATGAAAATATATGCTGAAAAACAAGGAGAATTGAAATATACGAATGAATTCTATGATTTTCCTGTTAAAACAAAACAAGAAATTGGTTTCAAACTTAAAGAATTGAAGGATGTAAAGAAAATCAATGATACTTACGTTATATCATACAATGAATGATTCTCTAAACTTTTATAGCACTTCAATAGCTTTTTCTTATCAAAGAGAGAAGTGGTAATTTTGACTATCAAAACCAAGGTAGCAATAATTGTTCCTGAAAAAGATCAAGCTGCTCAAGCAATGTGGAAAGTTGTTAATCAACAATCCTTGTTTAAAGAAACTGAGGAGATATTTGATGATAACCCAGTTTACTCATTGGTTAAAGATTCTAATAACATCAAGGTAATTCACTCAAAAAGAGATGGAGTAGAATCAAACCATCTTGATAAAGAGATAAACGCAGAACTGTATATCTTTGCTAGTCGACATAGAGCTGCTTCTGGTACACCAGCACTACTAATACATCCAACTGGAAATTGGTCAAAAATCACCTTAGCTGGGAGAGAATCTGAGCTCTCCTATACTTCTAGCTGGGCTCTTAATTTTGGATTGAGAAAGTTAAAACAAAAACAGGTAGAATTCAATCTAGACTTATTTAAGGTGGATCTTGAAGTCACTCATCATGGACCTACAAAATTAGCAACCCCCCATATCTTCATGGAACTAGGTAGTAGTGAAGAGTATTGGGTACATGAGACTGGTGCTACAGCTGTAATTGAAGCAATTATAGAAACAGCTCAAGCATTCATAAAACGAGGAAATTTCAAAAATCAGAGTTATATTGGAATTGGTGGAAACCATTATGCATATCGTTTTCATAAATATCTGATGGAAAATGAAGATGTTTTTATAAGTCACATAGCAGCTAAACATTCACTGGATGATTTGACAGAAGATGTACTCAAACAAGCTTTTGATAAAACAATTGAATCTCCGATTGGAGCATTAATCGATAAAAAAGGTGCTAGATCAGAACAAAGAAAGAATGCAGTTGAAATGCTGGAAAGTTTAGGAAAGGAACATATGTTCATTTAATTTCTTCAAAACACTTATCACATTCCCTAATTCATTCTGTTGTTAATTAATTCTTATGGTGATTAATGTATATTTTTTAGGTTTTTATAGAATTTTTTAGAACAATTACTGATATTATGCATAATGTAAGGGATAAAGAAGTGAAGGATTCACCAATTCGAGATAAAGTAATAGTTATTACTGGCGCTTCTTCAGGGATAGGAAAGGCAGTATCGTTTGCTTTAGCAGCTCACAAACCAAAGATGGTCATTGTAGCAAGAAGAAAGAAAAAATTAATGCAAACAGCTGGGAGTCTAAAACGAATGGGTTTGAAGGTATTACCCATTGTGGCAGATGTAAGAGATAGTGAAGACAGAGATAAAATAATCGATCTTTCAATTAGTGTATTTGAATCAATTGATGTTTTTATTAACAATGCAGGATTAGGAAAGGTAAATTTGTTTCTAGAACAACCTGAAAGGGAAATTAATGAATTGATTGAAACTAATGTACTCTCTCTGATCAAATTAACTCAAAAAGCTACAAAAGTAATGAAGGATCAAGGTTATGGACATATTATCAACCTATCTTCATCATTAGCAATGCTACCAACATATCCTTTTGCTGTTTATACAGCAACGAAAGCAGCTGTAAAAGTATTCAGTGATTGTATTAGAGAAGAATTGGAAGGATATGGAATAAAGGTCTCTACCGTTTTGCCAGGACCCTATGGTACAGAATTTAACCAAGTAGCAAATATTGGGAAAGCTTCTTTCAAAGTATATGATGTTATAAAATTGGCTCAAGAAATTGTTAATCTTATACTAAAACCAAAGGAGAATCTTATATTACCCAAGAAATTTGGTCCATTGATTTGGTTCACAAATCTTTCTAAGAAATTCAAAAAAACTGTGACATCTGGTATTGCAGCTCAAATAATGGCAGGAAAGTTAGAAACAGATAAAAAACTTGCATCTGAAAAAGAGATATTCGAAGCTGAAATAAAGATAACAACTTAAAGCATTAGATAGTCTCTATCATTGATTTTTCCATTTTTTGTTGAGTTTAAATATTAACCTTGAGTACTACCATTGACTAAGATGTTAATCTTTCAAATGTTGAAAAGTTTAAGAATAAAGAACAAAAAAGGTGGTCCCATCCTAGAGGAGATTTTACTCATTGGAATTGCTATACTCATATTTGCAATTATCTTCGGTATTATAATGAGTTTAATTGATTGGTCCCAAGTTTCTTTTGAAAACCTCTTTGGATAAAAAATTTCCCACTTTCTTTTGGGTTTTTAAATAATTTTGAATATTATTAAATTGAGGCTAGCAAGACCATATTTACATAATTCTCATATAAGCACTTTTTTGCTAGCTTTCTCCCTACCCTTCTTTGTGAAATTATGGTTTGTTGAAAAGATCAAAGCGAGAATAATGACCACTAATATCAAGGTTTTGCCTCTCTTGAATCGCTAAGAGAGGATCAATATCAGCATACAAGATGCCTTCTTCATCAATTAAAGGACCAGCAACAATTTCTCCTTTCGGATTAACAATAACCGAACCCCCATTCTGCCAACTAGAAGAACGAGATTCAAGAATTGTTTTCATTGGAAATTCAGTTTCATCTAGATGAGAAAAATCTGTAGGTCTGATTAAACCTGAAGTTGACACAACCCAGGAACGTCCCTCTAGAGCGATAAAACGTGTTATATCTTCAGTTAACTTCGAGCTTCCTGGCCAAACAGCTATGTGTAGTATTTCTTCCTGCAAATGTAAAGCTACTCTTGCCAGAGGTAACCAATTCTCCCAACAGTTCAATCCACCAACTTTGATTCCCTTAAGATCATGGGTTTTCAATCCCTCTCTATCACCATCGGCCCATACTAATCTTTCCTCATAGGTTGGCTTAAGCTTACGATGTCTTCCCAGAATCTTACCATTTTGATCAATAGTTAGTAAAGTACAATAAATTGAAGCTCCATCCTTCTCTGCAATACCTCCCATAAACATTACTCCAAGTTTCTTGGCTAATTCTTTCATTTCTTCAATAATAGAACTTTCATTTAGCTTTAGAGCCTCTTCCCAATATTTTGAGTAAACTTTCTTCTGATCTTCATCATTGAATTTAGCTCCACCTGAAGGAGAGACCCATATTGGATATGCTGGAATTAAAGTCTCACCCCATGTAACCAATTCTGCTCCATTTGAAGCAGCTTCTTCTATCTTCTCAGCTAGCTTATTCCATGTTTTTTGTGCATCTAGAAAAATTGGTGCAATTTGTATACTTGCAACTTTAATCATAACTGAAAAAAGCTTTGGAAATGTAAAAAGTTTTGTGCTAAAGTCTAAGAACAATATATCATTAACAATGTTTATATTTTATGAGTTCCAAAAGAATGCAAGCAAATGGTTGTAGGTTTGTTCTAGATGAAGAGAAATAAAGAAATTTCGTTGAAAAAGTCGTTTTTAATTGTTCTATTGATTGTTCAAGTGATTTTGATTTCAAGGATTCAGAATTCTTCAGAAATGACGGTATTAGGAAATGATGTTAAGGCTTATACTTCAATTGATAACATAAAAATTTACTCTGATGATGATTTCATAACATTAGGTTTCCCAGGAAATGGAACAGAAGAAGATCCCTACAGGATAGAAAACTATGATGTACAAAGCCCTTATTTTTTTGGAATAGAAGTTGAGTACACAACTAAGCATTTCATAATTCAAAATTGTATTGTAGCTGCAGCTGTACACAGCTGTATTAAAATCGATCATGCAGCTTCTGGAACAGCTAGAATAGTTGATAATATTATAACAGGTGATATTGCGGGAATATGGGTATTTACATCTAGAAACACAATAATTGCTAATAATACCTTTCAAAACAATGGGGTAGGCATCTTTGCTGATGGAGCTCAGAATTCTGTAATTGCAAATAATACATTCTCTGTGTTTGGTTTAAGTGTTTATATGGGTGATTATGATAATCTTTCCGATTGTCTATCTTATGAAGTCTACAATAACACAGTTAACAATAAACCTATTGGGTGGTTTAAGAATGAGGTAGATTTAGTATTCAACGAATCATCTTTTGAACAAATATTTTTTGTGAATTGCTCAAATCTAAATATCACTAATCAACTATCGAGCTCTAATGTAGAGGGATTTTTAGGAATTGGTTTATTTTATTGTCAAAATGTGAACATAACCGAGAATAGGTGTGGAGTTAATGTAGTAAAAGGAGATAGGATCAACATTAAGAACAATTATTTCACTAATACGTATTTAATTATCAGATCAACAACAGCTGTAGAAATTGAAGGTAACAGATATAAAGATGGATATTTCTGGAGTTATTTCGAAGGTCTTAATGATGTAAAAGTAAAAAATAACAAATTTGGATTGAATGATTTTTCAGCAGCAATATATTTAGTCCATTGTTATTTCAGCACTATTGAAGGGAATTCCTTCATTGGAAGCAAAGAACATGGAATCTCTTTGTATCATTGTGGTTCTTTAATTATAAGAAATAATGAGATTTATGATAATGAGATATATGGCTTATATCTTAGGGAGACAGAAGATTGTAGTATTTATCAAAACATTTTTGCTAGAAATAAGGAATATGGAGTTTACGTAAAAGAAAACTCAATTGATAACGTGTTTTGGTTTAATATATTTACAAAAAATAGACTCTTTGGAACAGCACAAGCGAGTGATAATGTGGCAACAAACTATTGGCACAATACTAGCACCAGTATTGGAAATTACTGGGATGATTTAGGCGATTCAAATACATACAGCATTGGAGGATCAGCTGGGAGTTCAGATCTCTATCCATTAAATGATACGGATGATGATGGGATGGCACCAGATTGGGAAATCAAGTATGATCTAGATCCTTGGTTGGATGATTCTGCTGATGATTTAGATGAAGACGGACTAACTAATCTAGAGGAATACAATAATAACTGCAATCCATGGAAAAATGACACTGACTTTGACGGACTTTTAGATGGTGAGGAAGTACAAAATGGTTCTGATCCTTTAGATCCAAATGATCCCAACAAAAGCTCAATAGCAGTCTTAGTTTCTCTATTAGCACTTTCAATAGTAACTTTGTCAATAAGAAGAAAAAAAGCAAAAAGTTAGGGCGGTTTAACCACCCATAAAACAATTAAGAACTGCCATAACTGTGTGAAGTCTGTTTTCAGCTTCATCAAACACTACGCTGTTTTTACTCTCAAATACTTCTTCTGTTGCTTCTTTGTGTTTGTAAGGTAAACAATGCATGAAGATATAGTTTGGTTTGGCATACGCAACAAGCTCTTCTGTAACAATATAGTTTTCAAACTCTTTGAGTTTAGCTGCAGCTTCTTCTTCTTCACCCATAGAGACGAAAGTGTCAGTTACAACAATATCTGCACTAGTTACGGCTGCAATAGCATCATTAGTGATTACAATCTCTGCTCCTGTTTCATCTGCATAATCCTTAGCTTTTTCTACAACATCAGAAGGAGGTTCATAACCCTTTGGAGTAGCTACTGACATGTTCATTCCCATTTTTGCACAACCGATCAATAACGAGTTACAGACATTGTTTCCATCTCCAACCCAAGCTAGTTTCAATCCAGCTAAATCACCTTTGTGTTCTTCTATTGTAAGAAGATCAGCAAGAATCTGAAGTGGATGATACTTATCTGAAAGAGCGTTAATTACTGGAACAGTTGAGTATTCTGCTAGTTCAACGACGTCATCATGTGAATATACTCGAGCAAGCACACCGTCAACCATTCGTGTTAAAACTCGAGATGTGTCCTTAACAGTTTCTCCACCACCAAGTTGGATGTCAGCTGAACTCAGGAAGATTGCATGACCGCCTAGATTATACATTGCGACCTCTGTTGAAACTCTAGTACGAGTAGAACGTTTTTGGAAAATCATTCCTAGAGTTAAACCAGAAAGTGGTTTGGTTCTTTTATAAGCTTTAAAATCAGCTTTCAATCGTTTAGATTCATCAAGAAGAAAACGGATTTCATTTGCAGTGAAATCCTCTAATGATAAAAGTGATCTACCTTTCAAATCCATTTTACTCACTTGGTCAAAAATAGAAAGAAGATTTTTAAAATGTTCGATACGACTTGTTATTCTCTTTTTCTTTCTTTATCAGGTGCACCCATTGTCCATATCTCCCAAAGCAGTAGTATTAGATAGAAGGGAAGAAAGACGTACAGGATATAGATAGTATTTTTTCCTCTAAGGACAATTAAGAGTATAATTAAAATCAAAATCCAAACAATTTGAAGGGCAGGAGAACCTCTTCTAAGTTCTCTATCATATTTGATTCTCTTGCGCCATCGGTTAGAACCAAAAGTAAAGTACCTTCTTCCAAAAGCTTTGAATCCTCTGAAAAAACGTTTAGAAATCCAACCTACTTCTTTTTCCTCCTTTCGTTTTTGATTCATACATTATTTAGGAAAGTTTAGAAATTTAATAATATTTGTAATTTCCATTGTAGATTCTTGTCTTTGCATAGAATTTTTATGTTACTTCTAACATAGTAATTTTGAGAAAGATGGTTAATTATAAACGATTTTTAATTTCTACACTTGCAGGAGCAGTATTAGGAGTAGCATGTATAATTGGTGTGGGACTGCGTATTCCAGGAACCCATGCAGATAATATTGTTTATCTAATGGGTATCTGGGGAATGAGAGTTTTACTAGGAATGATTATTGGTTTAGCAGAAGGTATCGTTATTCTAAAAGGAGAACAATGGCAAAAATGGGTAAATGCTGGAATTAGAGGAACATTATTTGGGCTTGCTTTTTCAGTTACTCTACTATTGATAGATCCTTTCTTCAGTTTTGCAACCTTCGGTGCTGGAATAGCTTACGGACCTATTACTGATTTGATAGCAACTGGGCTTGGAAAGAAAAAGCAAGAATAAAAATCACGTTGGTGTTTCTTTCCACCAATTTTTCTTTTTAAGAAATTTCGCAAGATATACTAGACCAACCATGATCGGTATTTCCCAAAATAGACCCATAGTGGTGCCTAGAGCTGCAACTGAGCCGACTCCATAAATCGCTATAGCAGTTGCAATAGCTATTTCAAAATGACTTGATGATCCAATAATGACAGTAATCACTCCTTCTTTATATGCTAGTTTTGTGAATCGAGTGATGAGTAGATTATAACCGACTACTATGATGAAACCTAGCAACAGTGGTACCGATACTAGCAATAGTAAATTGAAATTGCTTATCATTACATTACCATTTAATGAGAACAGAACAACTAATGTTGTTAGTAAAGCTACTATTGATATTTTACCAACAACTGGGACGAATTTGTTCTTAAACCACTCTTCACCTTTTGCTCTTACGATTAATACTCTAGTAACTATACCCAATATAAGGGGAATTCCAATGAAAAATGCTACTGATATAATGAGTGATACAACATCTATGGAGATATTAGAAATTCCAGAGAGCAATACAACCATAGGAGCATATCCAATCATTATTGTTAAAGTATTGATACTTGTAGTAATCACGTTTTGTTCCTGATTTCCGTCTGCCATATAACCCCAAACCAAGACCATTGCTGTGCAAGGACTAGAAGCTAAAAGAATTATAGCAAACATCAATTGCTCATTTCCAGGAACAAACAGTCTTGCGAGTCCCCAACCAACAAATGGTGCGATTATCCAGTTAGATATTAGAGTAAGTATAATTGGTTTAGGATTCTTTGCTAATTTCTTCAATTCTGAAGCTTTGAGATTTAACATAGCTGGATACATCATAAAAAAGAGACAGATTCCAATTGGAATTGATATCCCCCTAACTTGCCAACCATCAATAGTTTCTGCAATACTGGGGGCATAGAGAGAAAGAAGAATACCAACAGCCATACAAATTACAATCCAAATAGGTAATAATTTTTCAAATAATCCAAGTCCTCCCTTCTTTTTGGTTTCTTCAACACTTTGACTAGTTTCAAGAACTTCGCTCAAATATTTTCACACGTCACAATTTTTTTATATATCAAGAAAAATTGTTTCATATTAAAATATTTTGATATGAATAAGACCGAAAATAGTTTATATTATTGTTAAGGTAAGTGAAATATATGGAATATAGCAAAAAAGAGATGGAATTAATCACAACTCTATCAAAGTGTGAAGATATTGAGGATGCAAGCAAATATTATGATAAATTACTAATCTATAGAAAGGAAATTTTCAATGAACCAGATTTTATTGACTTATCAAAGCAGTTGGAAGCCTTTTCTCATATTGATAGAATTTTAATTCTTAGAATCCTTATGAAAAAGGATAGATGTGTATGTGAATTAGAGGCTATATTGGGAAAAAGCCAATCTAACATATCCTATCATCTTAGGATACTTGAAAATCTAAATCTGATAAAGGGTTGGAAGAAGGGTAAATTTACACATTATTCTGTTGTTCAAAAATCCCTAGAAAATTTCAAAGATCTATTTAATAACTGGATAAGTGACGAAATTTTCAAACAAAATACAAATGCATTTTAGATTTAACAAATAAAAAAATGGAAAAAGAGGAGATTAGAAGAAGGTAGGTTCACCTTCAAACTCTCTCTTGGGAGGTTCCATCTTCATAGTTTCTGAAGCAGACAAGATTTCAACTAGTTCATACTTGGAAGTACCCATACCCATCTTTTCAGCCAAAACAACAGTTTCATAGGGATCTTTGTAAGGACCATGAACGCGAGTAAAGGGGTGAAGGTCTTCATCAGGATTGAGGTTTACATGCTTGTTATAAGGAGGAATATTTTGCTCAATTAGACCTTCTTTTTTGATTAGATCTAATGTAGCGAATTCAACAGCGACAATGTCTTTGCTGCCAACAACACCAATGTCGTTAACAATAGGAAGTTGACCTAAGCCCATGCAATCACAAAATTGCGTTATCTGCGTCAAGAAATTTATGTACATCACCTTGTCTTTTTCAAATGTCTTCAATACTTCATTTGTTGCTATTGCCATCATTTCGTTGAAAGCTTCATAGCTTTCCTTAGGAACCTTAACCGCTCCTAGACCTCCATCGACTTCTAAACAGGTCATACATTGACGACAATCATGATAGTTTCTTTTGAGATCATCTTTTTCCTCATCATAATTAAGCGCTCCATAAGGACAAGATTCAACAAGTTTCTTAGCTAGCTCTGGATTACCTTTAGCTTTGTCCCAATATTCATCAACGTGAGATGCACCATGAATTTTTCTCCACCTAGTAGGACCTGAATAACCGCCAAGTGCTAGATTCTTTATTGCACCACCATAACCACATGAACCATGACCCTTGGCATGAGATAAATCTACCAAAACATCAGCATCCTTCAATGCTCCTGCAAGTTCCAATGTATCTATTCCTTTGTAATTGACTTCAACTGGTGAAGTATAACCATCTTTTACACCAGCAATAGGAATAATTGGACAACCACATGTTTCTTGTGTATATCCTCTATTTACAGCATTATAAACAGAAGTTGGATTATCAGTAACAAAGGGATATCCTCCTTTGGCTTTGATTGCTTCAACTATCCTTCGAACAAAGAAAACCGGAATGGTTTGATAGCCATCATTGAAACCAAGATGCATCTTAACAGCAACCTTATCTTTCTTTTCAATCGGTGTTTCTTCAAGCAAAAGCTCTGTGATTTTATCTACCTTTGCAGCAAAAGAAGCAAAAGAAGCAATTTTTCCGTGCTGAATAGAACCGAAATAAACTTTAGCTTTTTCTGTACTCATGAATTTGAGAAACATTGAACTTTTTTAAATGATTTGGATAAAGTTTTAACTTGAACGAGTTATTATCTATTTACAAGTACAGTTTATGATGTGGTAGTTTGACTAACGATTCTTGGATAAAAGGTAAATCTTGCTTGATAACTGGTGCAAATACAGGAATTGGAAAAGCAACAGCTCTAAAGATTGCAGCTCTAGATGCACACGTGATCATGGTTTGCCGAAATCAAGAAAAGGGAGAAACAGCTAGAGAAGAAATTATTCAGGCTACCAATAACCAAAATATTGATCTCCTGCTTTGTGATTTAGCTTCCCTAAATGATGTCAAGCGATTTTCTGAAGAGTTTTTTAATAACTATTCAAGTTTACATGTTCTGATAAATAATGCTGGAGTTTTCAGGATGAAGAGAGAAGAATCTTCTGATGGGTATGAACTTACTTTTGCAGTTAATTACTTATCTCATTTTTATCTAACTCAGCTTTTACTCCCATTATTAAAGAAAAACTCACCTTCTAGAATTGTTAATCTTTCTTCAGACATGCACAAATTTTTCAAAATTAAACTAAAAGACCCTTTGCTGGAAAAACGATTTAGAGGTCAACAGGCTTATAGTAATTCTAAAACAGCTATGGTACTATTTACTTACAAACTTGAAAGAGAATTGGAGGGAACAAAAGTTAGTGTTTTTGCTGCAAATCCAGGACATGTTCAAACACAACTGACTACTGAAGGATTACCAAAATGGTATAGAAAAATTTCTGATTTAATACCTAACCGTCGAACAGTTGAACGAGCAGCGATTGCTTCCGTATATGCTGCATCTTCAAATGAGTTAGAGGGAGTAACTGGAAAATATCTTACTGACTGTAAAGAAACAAAAACAGCAAAGATGACCAAAGATATAGAGAACCAAGATTATCTCTGGGAATTGAGTGAGAGATTAGTCTCAAAAGCTATTAAGAAAGAAAGTTAATAAGCACTCAAGTCGGATATATCAAAAAAATAGGTCGAGTAATATGCCCAAACCTTATAGTGTAATCAATGAGGAAATCAAAGATGCTCTGAAAGGAAAAGTGGGAGAGGAAAGAGCAAAAGAAATCAGAAAATTACTCAAAGAAATCCAGTGGGATGTAGGTGACTATAGGAAAATCAAGGATAAATTGAGACGCGAACTCAATGAAATCGAGATGGTAGAACAGGCCAGAAAAACATCTAGACGAAGTTCCAAGACTAAAAAAGAAACACCACAGTTTCTTGTTGTAGGAACAACTAATAGTGGTAAAAGTACTTTGATAAACAGTCTGTGCGGCACACAAATACCTGTAGAAGATTATGAATATACAACAACTGAACTCCAATACGGGGCATTAGAATACGAAGGGATAAAGTTCCAATTAGTAGAACTCCCAGCAATAAGTGAAGGGGGTTGGGATTATGATAAATCTACTTTAGCTCATGTATATTCAACAGATTGTTTGTTGGTTTTAGGAAGATCATTTGAAGATTTCGCTATAGTATTAAATGAACTAGAACAACAAAATATTGAATTGATAGAGAAGCGATTAGGTGATGGTTTTACTCAAACCAGTCCAAGAAGCATCCCTGCAATTCTAGTAAAGAAAGAAAATCTTGGACTTATATCGCATAACAATCTAAGAAATATCTATTCGAATGATCTTGAATCAATTAAGAAAAACATGTTTGGGATTATTAAGTCTATAAGAATCTTTACTATGAATTCCTTCAATGAAATAGAAGATCAACCAGTTGTGTTTTTCAAAGATACTGTTAGTGT
The DNA here is from genome assembly GCA_001940755.1 of Candidatus Heimdallarchaeota archaeon AB_125. GTDB lineage: Archaea > Asgardarchaeota > Heimdallarchaeia > Heimdallarchaeales > Heimdallarchaeaceae > UBA460. The sequence continues at coordinate 365 of MEHH01000037.1, read as the reverse complement.
AGAAGATGTTGTAAACAAAATAAGTAAAAGTAAGAGAGACATTTTCAAAGACGCAGTAGTCCTAGAGGGTGGCCCAAATGGAAGAAGAAAAAGGGTAGGAATAACTTACGAACTTAAAGATAAAGATGTTGTTCATTTAACTTTTCAAAAATAAAGAAAAAGAAAAAAAGAACTATGTTAATTTTGAACCACAGTTTTCACAGAATTGTGACCCTGCTGGAGGTTTATGACCACAATAGGGACAGAAAGTTGCTTCACCTGCTTCAAAGATAACATCAGCTTGTTTCTTAGGTAAGGGAGTAACATATTGAGGAGATTTGTCATATGAGACTGTTTCTCCAAATAAAATTTCTCCTGTATTAGCA
>MEHH01000036.1 GCA_001940755.1 Candidatus Heimdallarchaeota archaeon AB_125 | reverse complement strand
AGAGTTATTGTCAGCTAACTAAACGTAATCGTTTAGGGATTATCATAAATCCTGGAGGTGATAAACACGCAAACTATTGCGCGAGTAGGGTTTTTATTCCCTTTATTTATAATTGTTCCGTTTTTGAACATAATCGCAATCTTCGTGATCGCGTTCCTACCTGTTAAGATAAGATACAACAGATGAGCAAACATCGATAGATATTCGCATTATCTACAAATTGAGCTTTAGATAAAAAGGTATTGTTTTGTGATAAAATTTCCTTAAAACTACGGAAGATTTTTAGTGCCTGAAATAGAGTCTTATCTGAGTTACATGAACGTTGATGAACATCTTCCTGAACTTAAACGTAAAGCTATAGAGTCTAGTTCGAATGCATTTGCTCCTTATAGTAAATTTGTTGTGGGTGCTTCATTGTTAATGAGAAGTGGTAACATCTATACTGGTTGTAATGTTGAATTCTCAGATTATCTTGCTCTTCATGCTGAAGTCAATGCAATAGGGTCAGCTGTTAACAGTGGTGAAAATGATATTCAAACTGTGGTTGTTTACTCAATAACTTCTCCCCCTGTTCTTCCTTGTGGATCATGTAGACAAAAACTTTCTGAGTTTGCACTGTTGAACAATCATGATATTCAAGTGATTGCATTCAATGATAAAGATGAACAAATAGAATTTTTACTAAGTAAACTTTTACCAGGAGCTGAAATAAGAGTTAACAAAAAATGATTTACTTATTCGAGTAATTCGTAATGCATACAAGAACCACATAACCAGAATTTCTTAATTTCAGTTAAGTCGTAATCATCGGGAAGATAATTCTCTCTTTTAATCATTGATGATCCACATTTTGGACAATTTTTCAGCTCATCATCACTCATATACTTATCATATTCAGATAAACAAATACACATTAATATTTTGCGAAAGTTCTAACGGATTCTAATTGATATTTAAGCTATTAAAAACTAATTCTAAGCCTAGTTTAATTTATGAATATAATTCTTTTTGAGGTTCGCATAACCCATTTGAAATTCATTTTTTCAGCATCTAAAACGGATTTCAGAAGGGATAGTCTATAAGTTTTGAAAGTATTCATGAAAAATAGAATTTAAAACAGAAATAAAGGGAGAGTCAGAAGAGGAAGTTATAGGAAAGATCCTTTGTGTAAGATCAAAGCACTCATTGCTTTGGTTTTTTCCCTTCTGATTTGTTTTGCGATTTTTTCTACAGTTTTTGCGTTCTTTTCCATTTTTTGCACCTATCCTAACATAAACTGTCCTTTAAAAATAGGTTGACCACATGTTATGGTCACAAGTTGTGACTTGGGTATGAAGATAAGAGTGAAAATCTTACCACGTACTTTATTTTTTATGTGGTAAGATTCAATAAATTCACATAGTTTTTGGATATTATTTTAGAGCTCCTCTGTTCTCATCAATCTTTATAAATTGCTACTCCTCATAACATACGAGTGATATGAAGGAAGTATTTCCAGAAGCAATAAGTAAACTCCCAGAAGCAGACATTCCCATTCCTGGACTTACAGCTTACTTGTCCCAGGATAAGAATCATCAGATTGTTTTTATGCATTTTAGTGAAGATGCAGAGGTTCCACCTCATTCTCATGATGCTCAATGGGGCATTGTTCTCGAAGGTAAAATAACATTAACTATAGAAGATAATGAACAAGTGTATACTAAAGGAGATCGCTTTTACATCCTAAAGGGAGAAACTCATTCAGCCAAAATATCTGCTGGTTATGCTAGCATGGAGTTTTTTGCTGATAAGGATAGATACAAGATTAAAAATTGAAAAAGAAACAGGAGAAGATTTCTTGACCATAATCAAAACTGTCTGTCACCGAGATTGTCCTGATACCTGCTTCATTGATGTTAAGGTAGAAAATGGTAAGATAATTTCTACAAAAGGTAGCACTGAGAATCCAATCACTCAAGGTTTTCTCTGTCCAAGAGGTATTGGTGACATTAAACGTGTCTATAGTAAGGAAAGAGTTCTCTTTCCCCATATTAGACAAAATGGAAATAATACTGATAGCTTTGTGCGAGCTTCTTGGGATGAGATAATCAAGCTTCTTACTTCAAAGATTCAAGATACTATTCTGCAACATGGTAGAGAATCTGTTTTACTTTATGACTATGCAGGTAATCAAGGTCTTCTAACTTGGTTCTATCCTCAGAGATTATGGAATGCTCTTGGTGCAACCAAAACAGATTATGCATTATGCAGCAGTTCTGGACATGAAGGAATAAATCTTCATTATGGTCTTGCTTATGGTCTTCAACCTGAAGATGTCGATGATATGGAGGTAATCACTTATTGGGGAAACAACACTAAAGTTAGCTCTCCTCATCAGTGGGCTTTGAGTCAGAAAGCCCAAAATGAAAAGGGAACAACGATTATCTCTATAGATCCACGAAAGAGTGAGACATCAAAAGCAGCAGATATTTGGATTAGTCCTCGTCCCGGAAGTGATGTTGTTTTGGCTTATGGTATCGCCAAATGGTTAATCGAAAACAATTGCGTTGATATTGACTTTCTTGAACAATGGTCTATCGGTTTTGACCTCTATAAAGAAGAAGCGTTAAGTTGGACTCCTAAACGAATTGAGCGAATAACTGGTCTAGATTGGAAGACAATTGAAGAACTGGGTGAGATTTACAATAGAAAAAGACCTGGAGTTTTTCAAATTGGTCTAGGATTACAGAAATCTTTCCATGGAGCTGAAGCTGCTAGAGCTGTATCCTTACTCCCTTCATTGTTAGGATTACATAGAGGATTTCATTATAGTGATGGCAGGGGGCGTTTCATAGATTTGGATTATCTTACAGGAAGTGGGTTAACAGAAGTGGATAGTAGAGTAGTTCACCAAGTTGATTTAGGTTCACATCTTGAATCAGGTGAATTCAAATTCGTTTTTGTTTATAGTACTAATCCAGCTTCAACTTTACCAAATCAGAATGCTGTTCGAGCAGGTCTTTCAAGAGATGACGTGTTCTTAGTTGTTCATGATACTCATTGGACAGAAACAACAAAATATGCTGATATTGTTCTCCCTGCTGCAACATTCTTTGAGAAAACAGATGTTAATTTTTCTGATCACCATCTATATTGTAGAATTTCAAATAAAGCTATAGATCCATTGGGGGAGAGTAAAGAGGAAGTTTTCTTGATGAAAGAAATTGTTGATAAACTTGGATTAAATCAAGATTGGCTTCTAGAAGACCAATGGGAAGTACTACGCACATCACTTGTAGATTCATTTCAGAATGGAACCTTGAATGAGTTGCTTGAAGGTAAAGTGTTGAAACTAAGATTAAAACCAATGAAAGAGTATCAAACACCATCAAGCAAAATTGAGTTCTATTCTTCTGAAGCTGAAAGGTTAGGTTTTAATCCTTTACCTGAACAACTTCCATGTGAACTTGATGAAGGATCATTTGTTTTGTTGAATAGCTCAATTCCCAAATATACCCATAGTCAATTCAGGGATGTTTATGGTCCTATTCCAAAACATGTTTGGTTAAATCATAAAGATGCTGAAAGCCTGAATATAGAGAATAATGATAAATTAAAACTTTACAATGATTTAGGTGAAGTGACACTATATGCTGTGGTAACCGATGAAGTACCACAAGGAGTTCTTTGGGCACCTCGACCCTTAACAGGACTCAAACATAATCCTTTGAATGCTTTAGCAGAAGGTAAACCACAAGTTATAGGTGGAGGACCTAGGTTCAACTCAATACAAGTTAGAGTAAAACGAACAGATTAATTTGCTTGCTTTAACCATTCACGCATTGGTTTCCAGTAAGCTGTTTTCCAACCTTTTTCCCAATCAATAGTATTAAATGGTTCTACATCAGGAATATCCTCGAGTTTGAATTCGATTAAGGTACCATCGGGTATCTCTTTGAAATTAAAATGAACTGTTGCATAATGATCCGCAGGCCAATCATTGCCTCTCCATGTGTGGATTATCTGTTTATCTTGTTCTAGTACGTGTATTTCACCAAACATTGAGTTATACCAATTACAACTACCACCGATCTTTCTTTCTATTCTTACGTAACCATTGGAAAATTCCTGATGTTTATTCTCGTCTATAATTAACTCATAAACTTCATGTGGAGAAGCATTGAATTGAATTTCATCCTCAAAATCCATAACTAAGCTTCAGATTTTTGCATATTTATACTTGGTTCTAAAAAAATAAAAAAAGAGAAACCTGTATTCCTATGTTATTGTAGCAAAAGCTAAAATTACGTCATACCTGTTCCGCGTATAATTTGCCAAATACCTATACCAATAGCTGCAAGAGCTAAGATTATGAGTAGTACTCTAGCAGGAGTTATCTTTTTCTTCTCTTCTGGTTGTGGTTCAATCTCTGACATAGTAAATGCTTAGTTAGATTTTTTCTATAAAAATCTATTGGGGTTTTGAATGCAAATAGTGAGGAGTTAGAAGAATCTTACCACATAAATATAAGAAAATGTGGTAAGATTCAAAGTATTTGCAGACCCCGGGTCTGCATTATATTTGTATTATAATCGTAAGCTCAGATTTTATACTTCTAGAACAAACACGTTTTATGTAAACTGAAAAAAACCTCCAAAGAATACAAGAACCCTGAGAGAACGATTCTGTAAAATAGCAATTAAGAATTAGGATATTTATACTCTACCTAAGAAATCAACTATAATTGGATTTACTATTTCTGGTTTTTCGTGAAGCACCCAGTGTGTTGTTTCAGAAATATAATTTATTTCTCCATTTTTACAATATTTAAGACTCTCTTCTCCCATTTCTTTCTTCAAAAATTCATCATTTTCCCCCCAAACTATCAATAGTGGACAATTTACATATCTGTCAACTTTTGGAGGTAATCTTCGAAATGCAGCCCTGTACCAATTAAGCATGCAGGGAATAGCTCTCTTCTGACTCCACGCTTTCTTGAATTCTTCAATATCCTTATCTGTAAAAGTTCCCTCATTGCTTGTTTCTACAAGCGCAGAAACTAACCAACTATAATCTTTTCTTCTAGCTAACCACTGGGGTATTAGGGGTATTTGAAACTTAAACATATAACTACTCTTTTTTCTTTGTTCCTTATCTTTTATAATGAATTTAGCAATAGTTGATGTATGTGGTACATTCACTATCACAATTTTCTCAATTCGATCTTTGAATTCCATCCCTAAACGCCAAGCTACACCAGCACCCCAATCATGACCACAAATTCTAGCTTTCTCTTTACCCGCATGATCAATTAAACCAATAATATCTTTTGCTAGTTTATCAATTCTATATTTCCCTACTCCCCATGGTTTATCTGAGATATTATATCCTCTTTGATCTGGTACCATCACGTAATATCCAGCCTTAACGAAATCATCTACTTGTTTTTCCCATCCCTTCCAGAATTCAGGAAAACCATGTAGTAAAATAACTAACGGATTATCTTTATTTCCTGCTGTTATTACGTGAAGGGTAATATTATTAGTTTGGATAAATTCAGATGTAATGTCTGATTTAACTTTCATATTTTGTATTTCGTGGATTATTTATTAAATGCTTCTTCTTCATAATTTAAGGCAAAAGAACAAGAAACAGAAGATTCTTACCACGTAAAAATATTATAGTGTGGTAAGATTCGAAGTATTTGCAGACCCGGGGTCTGCATTATATTTGTATTATATTTATAAGCTTGTGACAACTAAAAAACCTCCAAAGAATACAAGAAACCCTCGAATTATTGCCTTTTAAGTCATCATTCGAATTGTTTCCCTTCCTTGAATGTCTAGATAATTTAGTAGTTTGTTCTCCAATCTACTAAATCCATATTGTCTGCATTTCTTTATTGCCATGTACTGTAGAGCAGGACCTAAAGGATCACCTGACTTAAATGACCCAACTTGAATGAAAGCTTCCATAAAGATTCTAAATTCAAGAACTTCTAAACCACTAAGTCTGTACTTATATTTCTTAAGTGAAGTGTGAATTTTTTCATATTGCCTATCTAAGAATAGTTCCTTTGCAATTAGTAAATCTGTAAATGCTTCTTCCAGATATGTTTCCCCTTTACGTCTTTTCCTATTTTCTAATATTTGAATACAAGATTTAGATAATCCACTAGACTGACTTGATAAAAGTGACTTTCTTTTCAGAATTTCATAATCAATAATGTGTTTTATTCGTTTGAGATTCTCAGAATCTGATTTGCTTAAATTCTTTAATCTTTTTTCATCCAAGTTAGCATTAATAATATATTCAATTAGCAAAATTGGGTTACTATGTTTCTTTTCAAGATTCATATAGATGGAATCTATTAATTCTTCATATTTACTTGTCTCAAAAATCTGCAATCTTGAGTAGATGTAGAACTTGATTAAATTAAGCGTATGAGGTATCTGTTTAGCGCTATGTTCATCAAAATTTTTTGTAATACTATCATACTCAAGAAGATTTTCTATTCTCTTCATGTTTCTATAAGCTGAATCCCAATTTCCAGCTAATGCTTGAATTGTAGCAATATGAGCAATACTTCTGCTATAATAATAGTTATAGTATAAACTGGAATCTTTTATATTCTCAAATATCATAAGAGATTCATTGAAGAACACCTCTGCGTTTTTCAAATTAGATTGTAATATTTGCCCCACTCCAGTAAGATAATAAACAATTGATTTTATGTCTAATGAAAGTTTATCCATCAAATTTCTGTTCTGTAGTATTCTTTTGCTAGTTTTAACAGCGTTTTCATGATCATTATTTTTTAGGTAAATTAGACAAAGTATGCCTAAAGATTGTGCAAGGCTTCTGTAATACTCTTCTTTTAAGAAATAATCTGAACAATCTTCTAATTTATTTGTATTCCTCGAATCATGATGTTCAAACCAATCGTTAACTGCAAACGAATATGTACAAATATAATAAGTATAATCTCTATTTTTCAATCTATTAGTAAATTCCTTTGCCTTTACAAGAGATTCGTTGCTAATTTCTATATTTCCTCTTAGCTTCTCAACACCCCACTTTACTGTGTATGAAAGTGCTAAATTCTCTGTACAATCCTCTTTTGTAGATAATTGTATCATTTCATCTGTGTATTCAGATAATTCTTTAATTTTTTCCGATTTATGAAATTCTTGCTTTATTCTCAATTCTAGTAGTTCAATAGTAGCACTATTTAGTTCCAAAACTCGGCTTTTTGTTAATGCACTTTCAATAACCTGCAAAGTCTCACTATTTTTTATATTTGCTGCTATTATTCTCAATTCATCAACCAAGAAATCAAAATCTTCTCCGTTTTTTGCCTTATTGATAAGTTTCTTTAGTTCTTCAAATTGCAATTATCCCACTCGGAATCTAATACTTACTTTCATATTTAAATGCGTGACATACTGAGTAAAAAAAGTAAATTAAGGAATCCTTTAGTTCGGAAACCATAAGGGTGGTCCTATATCGTCATCTTCTGGATCATGTTTTAGTTTGTACATAATTATCATCTCAGGAAAGGTTACTATTTTAGTCAAACAAAGCTATTAAAGCACCCCAAGGAAAAGAATGACAAAGAAAAAAGAAAACGATTGTGGAATTAAGGAGTCCACAAAGGTGGTCCGATATCGTCGTCCCCATCACCTGGGTCATATTTTAGTTTATACATAACATTCAACTCTGGTATGGTTACTTTAGAAATTAGAAGAAGCTATTAAAATTAAACAATAAAAAAATGACAATGAAAATACTGTTTCTTCTAAAGAAAATTATTTTGTGTGAAATTAAAAACCTCCAAAGAATACAAGAACCTCTCGGATTATTGTATTTTAAATCATCAATCTAAGTGTATCATTTCCTTGAATGTCAAGATATTCAAGCAATTTGTTTTCTAATCGGCTGAATCCATATTGTTTACATTTCTTAATTGCCATGTATTGAAGAGCAGGACCTAAAGGATCACCTGACTTAAATGCACCGACTTGAATGAATGCTTCCATGAACACACGCATTTCAAGAACTTCTATCCTGTGAAGATGTTTTTCATATTTTTTCAATATTGGATAGATTTCTGTGTATCTCTTTGCAGAATATAGTTCTTGAGCAATTAACAGGTCACTAAAAGCCTTTTCAATAAAAGTCAGTCTGTTTGTGAAATAGTTACTTAAAGTATCAATTTTTCTATCTATCAAATCACTATTTTCTAAATTATCACTTTTGTTTCTTATTTGAAGATATTTGATTATATGCCTTATTCTTTTAACACTTGCATTATTGATTTTCTCTAATTTAAGAAGCTCCTCATTTGAAAGATTCCCATTGAGTATAAATTCTGAGATTAAAATAGCATTGCTTGATCTCTTATTGACATTATTTAGAATTTCTGCTTTTAATGGTTGGATATTATCTTCATTGAAACTATGTAAACGAGACTGAACGTAGAATTTAACTAAATTGAATGTATGTATTATTTCACTTTTTGTATAATCATCTAACCTATTTGAAATATTTTCTTCCTCTAATAGTGACTCCATTTCTTTAATTTGCTTTACTCCCCCCTCTAAATCTCCACGAAGAGCTTTAATTTCAGCTAACCTAGAAAAACTGTTAAAGTAATATTGCGCATAAATGCTTTTATTGTACATTGACTTCAAGACAGCGTTTGCTTCAATAATATTCTTCTCAGCTTCTGCTAGATTAAAGTTCAATTTGTGTCCTAATCCAATGAAATAGTGAATAACAGATTTTATTTTAACTGGAATTTTTGAAAGTAAACTACGATTTACTAAGATTGTTTTAATAAGGTTCAGTGCCTTCTCTGTATTTTGTGTCTCTTGATATATTATTATTAAAGCTCCCAAAGACATTGTTAATCCATGGTACAATCCTTTCTGCAAGAAATATTCAGCGCATTTCTGAAATACTGAAGCACTTTTCAATTCTCTTTTCTCAAACCATTGTTCCATAGCGTAAGTATAATTACAGATATAATAGATAAATTCGTCATGTTTTTTTGAATTATTCATTATCGAATTAGATTTCTTAATAGCAGATTTTGCTTCAGCTGTATTTCCTCTGAATTTCTCAATATACCACTTATGAGAATAGTATAGAGCTAATCCATCTTCAAAGTCAATTTCCTTTGAAAGATCGTGAATTCTCTTAGCTAACTTTGATATAGTTACTAGGTTCTCTTTAAAATGCTGCAAATGAACTATTTTTAGACTAATCAAATTAATCAAGCTTATGTTATTTCCTATTAGCTCGCATTTGTTGATTGCAGCAATAACTAATTCTAGAACTTCTTCATCAGATCTATTATTATAAGTCATAACTTGTAGACGTTGAACAATTTTCTGAAGTTCATTGGGTGTTGAAATCTCCTTTATTACTTTCTTTAACTCAGCACCATCTACCATATTGCCATCTTATCCGTAATTTCATATATATACTTAGATAATATTTGAGGTAAAATTACTCTGAACATTCAATTATATAAAATAAAAAAAGGAAGGCATGAATTCTTATGGCCACCATGCTGGGGGTCCTAAGTCTTGATCTCCTTCACCTGGGTCGTGTTTTGTTTTGTGCATTGTTTATCATCTCGGAAAGGTTACTATTTTAGTTCGACAAAGCTATTAAAGCACCCCAAGGAAAAGAGTGACAAAGAAAACGAAAAAAAATGGAGATTCTGCTAGTTTGGGAACCACATTGGTGGTGTAATGTCTTCGTCTCCTGGATCATACTTCAGTTTGTACATCATGTTTCAACTCTTTGGAAAAGTTACTCTACTAATAGAATGAAACTATTAAAACACCCCAAAGAAAAAAATGACAAAGATTTATACCACTTCTACTGAAGCAAGAAATATTTTATGACAACTAAAAAACCTCCAAAGAATACAAGAACCCCGAGAGAATGATTCTACAGAAATAGAGAAAGTAAGGGGGCTTCTTTCGAAGCCAGAGTTTGGTCATAACAAGGCCTTAAAACAGGCCCTGCATGATCAAGGAATCCCCCGAAGGATTCCAAACGTAGGAGGTGATCCACTTGCGATACATAAGCCTCGACTTATGTATTTCCGCAGGTTCCCCTTACCGAAAAGGGAGACTGCCTCTCACCAATTTTACGGATACCTTGTTACGACTTTTGCATCGTCACGAGGCCCAGTTTTGACTGAACCGATTCGCCTCAGCCTCAACCGAACCTCATTTCGTTGCAACGACGGGCGGTGTGTACAAAAAGCGGGGACGTATTCTCCGTGCGATGATGACACACGGATACTAGGCGCTCCATGTTCACGAGGTCGGTTCCAGACCTCGATCCCTACTGCGAACAGGTTTGGAGGTCCGCTTCTCCTTTCGGAGTCGCTTCTCATTGTCCTGTCCATTGTGATGCGTGTGTAGCCCTGGGGATTTGGAGCATACTGACCTGCCGTGGCCCGCTCTTTCATCTATCTTCATCGATAGCGATCCCCCTATTGTCCTCAGCCAAGCCGAAGCTTGCTCTTAGCAAATAGGGGCGCGGGTCTCGCTCGTTTACTCACTTAAGAGCACACCTCACGGCACGAGCTTGAGACGGCCATGCACTACCTCTCTGTTTTATTCGTGTAAGGTCTTCAGCCTGACACACATGTAACAGTCGCCCCAGGTGAGTTTCCTCGCGTTGAGTCGAATTAAACCACACATCCCGTGCCTGGTGGCGCTTTCCCGTCAATTCATTTAAGTTTCAGCCTTGCGACCGTACTCCCCAGGCGGAGGATTTAATAGTTTCCCTTTGGCACTGACCAGGCCCTTAGCCATGACCAACACCTAATCCTCATCGTTTACGGCCAGGACTACAGGGGTCTCTAATCCCTTTCGCTCCCCTGGCTTTCATCCATCACCGTCGGAGATATTCCAGTGAACCGCCTTCGCCACTGTGGGTCCTGCGAGAATCAACGCATTTCACCGCTTCTCTCGCAGTACCGTTCACCTCTCCTATTCCCTAGGTTAGCGGTATCTCTGACAGCCTACAAGTTAAGCTTGCAGATTTAATCAGAGACCTACTTACCCGGCTACGGATGCTTTAAGCCCAATAATCGTCCTAGGCACTCGCAGAGCTGGTTTTACCGCGGCGGCTGGCACCAGCCTTGCCCTCTGCTTGCTGTTGGAGCTACGAACACTCCATCACAGCCAAGGTTCTCCTTGGCACTCAGATTCGCGGTCTCACGCTTTCGCGCATTGGGCACAATTCCTAACTGCTGCACACCGTAGTGCTAGGACCAGTGTCTAAGTGTCCTTCTCGGGGCGCTAACTCTCATTACCCCTACCGATCATCGCCTAAGTGATCCTTTACATCACTTACTAGCTAATCGGCCGCGGCCTCATCCTATGGCGAACCGAAGCCCCTTTGGGTATTGGCTCCTTCCAGAATTCCATACCTATCGGGTATTAATCTCAGTTTCCCGAGGTTATCCCCGTCCATAGGGCAGATTGGCGACGTGTTACTGAGCCTTTCGCCATGCCTCCGAAGAGACATTAAACTTGCATGTCTATTGCGAATCTGATAGCACCTAGGTCCGGCATGATCAACCGGCTTCCTATTCGATTATGATACGATCGTTTTTTGTTGCTATCTTTCTTTCATGAATTGAACAAAATTTGCGCACATACACGTACTAGTGTTTTTGTACATACTATTTTTGTTCCTTAAAATTCTCTAAATTTCTGTAGCATCAGAACATCTCGGAGTTCTTGTTTTCCTTGGAGGTGATTGTAAAAATCATACAGCACTTTCTTTAGTTCTGCAAGGCTTTTTTAAGTTATCGTTCGAAGGCTTATTGTAGACAGCCCACAATAACTATCTTGCATACTTGCAGTATGATTACTATGTGTTCGCTTTTATTGGTTGTGATTTAAGAGTTTTTTGCCGCTACAAAAATTAGTTGAAAAATCAAAAGATTCAGTTAACGTAAAGGAGCGGATTCTTTTAGCCGAACCCGCTCTAAAGACATGGCTTAACATCCACTCATCAGACGTGAGTCTGACTGTTCGTGGCAATATACTTAGAAGGAGTTCGATATATATACTTTGCTCTTTTTCCCGTTATACAGGTTCGTGAATATTCTCAGATTAGAGGTTTAAAGTCGGTAAAATAACTCTGAAAGAAATTGGCATAATTTTTCCTTGGAGATTAAAGATAATATGCTAGTATCACCTATGAGAAATAGAGGGTGGTGATAAGGAAAGGATAGTTTGGCTTTTTAACAAACGGGGGATCCCTCTATTTCCTTCCTTTCTAAAAAATTTACTAATAAGACAAATGGCACTTAATTCCTAGTGAAAATATACTGTTTCTTCTTGTAATAATAATGACTTACTTATTGAGATGAAATATGATGAGATATGATTCCAGTGACGAAGATATCCACCACCATGCTGGTAGCCATAAAAAGGGAAATTCCCCTTTGATTTTTTTTCTTTCTTCTTTTGCGAAGGAATTTTATAGTGAATTCTTTATCTAATTTATAGTATTATACTTTCAATAATAGGTTGACCTGAGGAAAGGTTATTGTGGGGATAGATAAAGTATGCTAGATATTGAAGAGTTTCATAAAATTAGAAAGGAACTATTCGAGAACAAAGATAAGGTACATAATTCTACAGACATAGCCGAATATATAAGAAAATTAGAAATTATATCTGCAAACGAAAAATCTGAAGAAGTACTAAATATCATAAAAGAGATAATTCAAAAAACTGAAAACAAAATCGATAAACACCTACTCTTCAAACTTAACTGGTTTTTATTTTTACAAAGTTATGGTTTCCAAAAAATCGAAGAAACAGAGAAAATACTACTAAAATTAAGTGAAATTGCAAAAGAAACTAAACAAACTGAACATATGGCAATTTTCTACAGCACTGAATCTTTATTTTATCAGCTAAAAGGAGATCATGAAACCTCAATAAACAAAATTTCTGAAAGCATGGAAATTATAAGAAACAAGAAGAATTCGCACAAAGAAGTTTATTATGCGATATTATACGCATATACAGTTTTTCATTCTAACAGTGATAAACAATATTCGAAAGCAGCAAAAAACATGCAAGAGTGCTTTCAATATTATTACGAAAGTAGCTACAATACATTGGGTATGATTAAGAGTTTCTATTTGCTGATTAGATTTTATATTTTACTTGGAAAGGATAAAAAAATGAATGAATTATTCCATTGGATTTTAAATCAAGAAAAAATCCAAGAAAGATTAATTGATACACATTATATCATATTACATTGGTATCTAGGGATAATTTCTACAGTTAGGTATAGACTTGATGAAGCTATTGATTATCTGGTAAAAGTGTATTCAAGAATTAAAAAAAGCAACTTATCTATATATCATATGTATGAGTTTGCAGATAGTTTGAGACTTTTAAGTCGATGTTATGCCTTAAAAGGAAACTTTCAAGAATCATACAATCTTCTAACTGAACTTGTTAATTTCATGGAATTAGATAATATTAAACAAAATTATTATCAAAGAAGAAGAAAACTTATTTATTTCAGTTCTTACTATACGATTCTCTTTATTTTTGCGCAACTGGATATAGACGTTGAAAAGATTGAAGATCAGAGTCTACTACAGGTTTATCGATATATAAAATTATTTTTAGAAGAATCACAACTTGCAAAGCAGCTGTTATTGGAGAACTCTTTGGATGAAGAAACTATGCTTAAAACAATTGAAAAGGAATCTATGAAATCCAAGGATGAGGTCTATTTAACACTTTATCAATTCCTTACTACTCAAGAAACTTATAGAATAGACAACGTAACAGAAAAAACTCTAGACAAAATAAGAAACTTCACTCATGAACCTGCCTACATGGATGTATTCCTAGGAAAAATCTATCTTTCACGAGGGAATTTTAAACAATTTAGAAGAGCATCTAACAATGTAAGTAAACAAGCAGAAAAAACAGGAGAACCGATTTTACAAATCTGGAGTAATTTCTTTTCGTTAATTCTAGAGTTTATCGATAATCCTGTTTCATCAACTGTTGCTAATGAATTGACTGCTTTAGAGGAAGAATGTAAAGACCTAAACTTTCAGAAAATTGCTGAAGAGATTAGTATGTATAAAAATCTCATCCTTACTTCTTCTATTAGAAAGGATCTTGATGCAAGATTTCAACGAACTGCATTTTTAGATTTAATTGGTGAAGAATCAAAGAAATTAGTTATAGAAACTCTTCAAAAAGACTAAGTATAATTTAAAAAATAAAGGGAAGCTCATACAGAGCTAAGGCCACCAAGTAGGTGGAGAATGTTCATCATCAGCGGGGTCATACCTCATTATGTTCATCATCCAGATAGTTTTTCTAACAATAAACAAAGACAAAATCTTTTGAGGCTAACAGAAATTTTGTGCCAATCGTTTTTTGAAAAGACAGTTTCATTTTACACTTTTTTTGGTATTTTTATATCCTAAAGTGGTATTTCCCTTGAATATCCCACTTAATAAGAGAATTAGAGAGGACCACAATGGCTAAGAAATCTCAGTTTCGTTATAGTTCAAGTAAACAAAAACAAAGTAAGACTAGAAGAGTTATTAAA